>NZ_JBEZWH010000021.1:0-126585 GCF_040703975.1 Spirillospora sp. NPDC029432 | reverse complement strand
GGCGAGCTGGCCGTCGCGCGGTCGGGGCGGCGGCGCCTGGCCCTGCTCGGCCACGCCCGGCCGGCGGCGGCCGGGCGGCTGCCCGCCCTGCTCGCCGGCCTGTCCCCCACTCCGGACCTGGACGCGGCCGCCCGTGCCGTGCCCGGCGCGTTCCACCTGGTCGCCTCCATGGAGGACGGCCGCGTGTGGGCGCGCGGCACGCTGTCCACGGTCTGCCAGCTCTTCACCGCGCGGATCGGCGGCGTCCCGGTGGCCGCCGACCGGCCCGACACGCTCGCCGCGCTGAACGGCACGGGCGTCGACGAGGAACTGGTCGCGCTGCGGCTGATCGCGCCGTACGCGCCGTACCCCCTCGGCGAGCGCTGCCTGTGGCAGGGCGTCGAGGCGCTGCCCGCGGGGCACCGCCTGCGGCTGGACCCCGGCGGTCACGCGGCGGTCGGCGGCTGGACCGCCCCCGAGCCCGAGGTGCCGCTGGAGGAGGGCGCCGCGCGGGTGCGCGAGGCCCTGCACGAGGCCGTCACCGCCCGTACGGACGGGGGCGGCACGCTGAGCGCCGACCTGTCGGGCGGCATGGACTCCACCAGCCTGTGCTTCCTGGCCGCGGCCGGCCCAGCGCGCCTGGTCACCTTCCACTGGGCGGCCGGCGACGCGGCGAACGACGACCTGCGGTGGGCCGACCACGCCATGGCCGCGCTGCCGGACGCCGAGCACCTGGTGTACGCCCAGAGCCGCGTCCCCCACATGTACGCCGACCTCCCCCAGGCGGACGGCGACCTGGAGGCTCCGTTCGTGGCCGCGCGGGTGCACGCGCAGCTGCGGCACCTCGCCGCGGAGGTCGCGGCGCACGGTTCCACGCGGCACCTGGTCGGCGACGGCGGTGACGAGCTGTTCT
The DNA here is from genome assembly GCF_040703975.1 of Spirillospora sp. NPDC029432. Classification (NCBI taxonomy): domain Bacteria; kingdom Bacillati; phylum Actinomycetota; class Actinomycetes; order Streptosporangiales; family Thermomonosporaceae; genus Spirillospora; species Spirillospora sp. NPDC029432. Next base: position 125,693 of record NZ_JBEZWH010000021.1, on the reverse strand, counting down.
TCGGCCTGTCGGCGTACCTGCACTCGCTCGCCCGCACCCGCCCCCTCACCGCCGTACGGCACGTGCGGGCGGCGCGCGCGATGCTCCGATGGCGGCTGGCGCCCACGGTCAGGGCCCTGCTCGACCGCGCCTCGTACACCGAATGGCTCGCGGCGGCGGAGCGGACGCTCACCACCGGGCTGCCGCCCACGTCCGCCGCGCTCGGTCTCGGCTGGGACTCGGTCGTACGGCTGCCGTCCTGGGCGACGCCGGAGGCGGCGGAGTCGGTGCGGGTGCTGCTGCGCGAGGGCGCCGAGCCGCTGTCCCCGCACCGCGGCCAGCACATGGCCCTCAACAGCGCCCGCAAGAACGGCGACGGCGTGCGCCGCGCGGGCCGCCTCTCGGCCCGCGCCGGCGTCTCCTGGCACGCCCCGTACCTGGACGACCAGGTCATCGAGGCTGCCCTGGCGGTACGCCTGGAGGACCGCCTCGTCCCCGACCGCTACAAGCCCGTGCTGGCCGCCGCCATGCGCGACATCGTGCCCGGCGCGCTGCTGGGCCGGCCGACCAAGGCCGAGTTCAGCCCGCTGGTGTTCGAGGGCCTGCGCCGGCACCGCCGGGAGCTGCTCGACCTGTGCGACGGCATGCTGCTGGCCCGGATGGGCCTGGTGGACGCCGGCGCGTTCCGTTCCGCCCTGCTCGGCCTGCACACCTCCTCGCGCCGGCTCCTGCTCCTCGACCGGACGCTGTCCTGCGAACTGTGGCTGCGTTCCGTCGCCGCCGTCCCCGCCACCACCGGAGAGGCCCGATGACCTTCGCTCTCGCACCCCATGTCACCGCCACCGAGACCGCGCACGGCATGGTCCTGCTGGACGCCCGCCGCGGAACGTACTGGCAGCTGAACGCCACGGGCGCGGCCGTCCTGCTGGCCCTGACCTCGGGCACCGACCCCGCGTCCGCCGCCGCCGGCCTCACCGCGGCCCATCCGGAGGCCGCGGCGACGGCGGCGGCCGACGTGACCGCATTCCTCACCACCCTCCGGGAGGCCGGCCTGGTGACGGGGGGCGCGGCGTGAGCGTGCGGGTGGTGCTGGAAGAGCGCGGGCGGGTCGGGCTCGGGCGGCGGATCGCGGCGCGGACGGCCGTGGCCGCGGCGCGGGGGCTGGTGCGGCTGCCGCCGTGGAGGCTGCGGCGGGTGCTGGAGGCGGCGCGGCGCGGGGCCCGGCCGGCGACCGTGGACGAGGCCGCGGCGGCGCGGCGCGCGGTGGTCGCGGTCAGCGTGCTGTGCGCGGGCCAGGGCTGCCTGCCGCGCTCGGTGGCCACGGCACTGCTGTGCCGGCTCGGCGGGTCGTGGCCCGACTGGTGCACGGGGGTGCTCACCGAGCCGTTCCGCGCGCACGCCTGGGTGGAGGCCGAGGGCGTGCCCGTCGGCGAGGACACCGGGCACTACCACAAGGTGATGACGGTGCCGGCGCGCGGGGACGGGCGGTGAGCCTGCTGCCGCCGGCCGCCGCCGGCCTCGCGATCGCGGCGCGGTACCTGCTGGCCGCGGTGTTCGCCGTCGCCGCGTACGGGAAGGTCCGCCGCGCCCGCGGCTTCGGCAACTTCGTGACGACCGTGCGGAAGCTGACCGGGCTCGCGCCGGAGCGGGCGCGGCGGGTCGCGGGGGCGGTGGTGGCCGCCGAGATCGTGACCGCCTGCCTGCTGGCGGTGCCGCCGGCCCTCCCGGGGGCGCCGGCGGGGCCCCTGCTGGCGGCCGGGCTGCTGGCCCTGTTCACCGCCGCGGCGCTGCGCGCCGTCCGCGCGGGCGTCTTCACCGAGTGCGGCTGCTTCGGCCGGTACGGATCGGTGATGGGCTACCCGCTGATCGTCCGGAACGTGCTGCTGCTGGCCGCGGCGCCGCCCGCCGTCCTCGTGACCCCGTCCGTGCCGTGGCCCGCGCTGGCCGTCCCGGCGGTCGCCGGGAGCGCGGTGGCGCTGGTGTACGTGCGGTTCTACGACGACGCCGCGCGGGCGGTGCTCGTCCGGCTGGTCGGGCGGCCACGCACCCGGCCCGACGAGGAGGCGGGACGGTGAGCGCGGCCGGCGCGGAGCGGCCGCCGTCCGGGCGGGAGCTGGCCGCGGCCGTGGCGTTCGCGCTGGGGCTGTGCTGGAAGGCCGACCGGCGGCGGTTCGCCGGGATCGTCGCCGCGCAGGCCGTCACCGCGCTCGGCCTGGCGGCGGTCGTGCTGCTGGCCAGGGACGTGCTGGGCGCGGCGGTGGCGCCGGAGGCCGGCAACCCGGCGGGCGACGGGCGGCTCATCCCGGCCGTCGCGGCGATGGCCGCCGCCGGGTCCGCGGGCGCGGTGCTGCGGATGGTCGCCCAGTCCCGGCAGCGGGTGCTGGCCGCCGCGTTCGACCGGCGCGCCACCGGGCTCGTCCTGGACCGCGCGGTGGCCGCGGACCTGGCGGCGTTCGAGCGGCCCGCCTTCCACGACCGGCTGGAGCGCGCCATGTTCGCCTCCCGCGTCCAGCCGATGATGCTGATCGGGCCGCTGTTCGCGGTGCTCCAGGCGGTCCTGGGCATGGCGGCGGTCGGCGCGGCGTTCGCGGTCATGGCCTGGTGGCTGGTCCCGTTCGCCGCCGCGGGCATGGTGCCGCTGCTGCGGGCGGCGCGCCGGGAGCGGGACGCCGCGTACGGGCTGCACCGCGAGCTGGCCGAGGACCGGCGCCGCCGCGAGTACCTGGAGCGGCTGCTGACCGGCCTGGCCGAGGCCAAGGAGGTCCGCTCGCTGGGGCTCGGGCCCGAGCTGCGCCGCCGCTGGGAGGGCCGCTACGAGGGCGAGATCGGCCGGCTCACCGCGCTCTACCGCTTCCATCTCCCCCGCAAGGTCCTGGCGCGGCTGGCCGGGGACGCGATCACGCTCGGCGTGATCGGCGCCGTCTGGTGGCTGGTGCTGTCGGGGCGGCTGGCGCTGCCCACGGCGCTGGCCGCGCTCACCGCGCTGTGGCTGCTGTCGACCCGGCTCCAGATCATCGGCTCGATGCTGAACAACCTCGGCGCGTCCGTCCTCTACCTGCGCGATCTCAAGGCGTTCGCGCAGGAGGCCGAGGAGCCCAGGGACGCCGAGGAGCCCGGGGAGAGCGAATGCGTGCGGGGGCCGGCCGGGTCCTTCGCCGGGGTGCGCGCCGAGGGGATCTCGTTCACCTATCCCGGCTCGGCGGCGCCCGCGCTGCGCGACGCCGGCGTGACGCTGGCGGAAGGCGAGATCGTCGCGCTGGTCGGGGCGAACGGATCGGGCAAGTCCACCCTGGCAAAGATCCTCGCCGGGCTCTACCGGCCCTGCTCCGGGGCCGTGCTGCTGGACGGCCGGACGGCGGACCCGGCGGAGCTGCGCCGCCTGTCGGCCGTGGTCTTCCAGGACTTCCTCCGGTACCGGCTCACCGCCGCCGACAACATCGCGTTCGGCCGCCCCGGCGAGCCCGCCGGGATCGGCGACGTCCGGCACGCGGCGCGCATGGCCGGCGCCGACGGGTTCGTCCGGCGGCTCCCGGACGGGTACGGCACCGTCCTGAGCAAGGAGTTCTCCGGCGGGGAGGAGCTGTCGGGCGGCCAGTGGCAGAAGCTCGCGATCGCCCGCGCCTTCTACCGGGACGCGCCGTTCGTCATCCTGGACGAGCCGACCGCCGCGCTCGACCCCGAGGCCGAGGAGGAGCTGTTCGGCCGGATCCGGGAGCTGTTCGCCGGCCGGACCGTCCTGCTGATCTCGCACCGGTTCTCGTCGGTGCGCAACGCCGACCGGATCTACGTCCTGGAGCGCGGCGCCGTCATCGAGCACGGCACCCACGAGGCGCTGATGGCGCGGGACGGCACGTACGCGCGCCTCTTCCTCACCCAGGCCGCCGGCTACCTGGACGCGGCGGCCGGCTGACCCGGCCCGCCGGGCGGCTCACCAGGCGCCGAACGCCCGCTCCCCGTTCTCGGCGATGGCCGTGCACAGCTCGGCGACGTCGACACCCTTCACCTCGGCCATGAACCGCACGGTGTGCGGGATCAGGTACGAGGCGTTGGGCTTGCCGCGGTGCGGGATCGGGGTCAGGAACGGCGCGTCGGTCTCCACCAGCAGCAGGTCGAGCGGCGCGGCGCGCAGCGCCTCGCGCAGCGGCTCGGCGTTCTTGAACGTCACGTTGCCCGCGAAGCTCATCAGGTACCCGCGCTCGGCGCACACCTTCGCCATCGCCGCGTCCCCGGAGAAGCAGTGGAACACGACCCGTTCCGGCGCGCCCTCCTCCGCCAGGATGCGCAGCACGTCGTCGTGGGCCTCCCGGTCGTGGATGACCAGGGCCTTGCCGGTGCGCTTCGCGATGGCGATGTGCGCCCGGAACGAGCGGTGCTGGTCCTCCTTGGGCGCCCAGTCGCGGTAGTAGTCGAGCCCGGTCTCGCCGATCGCCCGCACCTTCGGGTGCGCGGCCATCAGCTCGATGTCGTGCAGCACGGCGTCGGTGATGCCGGTCGTGTCGTTGGGGTGGATGGCCACGCCCGCGTACACGTGCTCGTACTCGTCGGCGGCCTCCACCGCGAACCGGGAGGACGGCAGGTCGCAGCCGATCGTGACGATCCGCGCGATGCCGGCCGCCCGGGCCGAGGCCAGCGCCTCGGTCACCGGGGTGTCGGCCATGTCGAGATGGCAGTGGCTGTCGAAGACGTCGACCGGCAGCCGCTCGGGCAGCGGCGGGAACGACCGCGACGCCTCCCCGCCCGGCCCCTTGCTCACTGGGCGCCCCCGGCGTCCGCGGCGCCTGCCGCGCCTGCCGCGCCTTCTTGGAGGCGGGCGAGCTCGTCGTCCACCACCGAGGCGTCCAGCTTCTTGAACAGCGGCACCGGCTTGGCCAGCGGCAGCCCCACCTTGATCGGCCGGGACTCCCAGACGGCCTCGGTGTCGTAGTCGCCGGTCAGCACCGGGTAGTCGGGGCCGCCGTCCTCCGACACCGTCTCGATCCGCGGCATCCCGCTCCACACGCCCTCGCCGCCGAGCATCTCGTACACCTTCTGCGACGAGGCCGGCAGGAACGGCGTCAGCAGCGACTTGGCGTCGTCGACGACCTGGAGCGCCACGTGCAGGATCGACTTCACCCGCTCGGGGTCGTCCTTGAGCTTCCACGGCGCCTGGTCGGACAGGTAGCGGTTCGCGTCGCGGACCACGTCCAGCGCCTCGGTCGTCGCGTTCTTGAACCGCGACCGCTGGAGCTCGCCGCCGACGGCGGCGAACGCGTTCCGGCTGCGCTCCAGCAGCGCCCGGTCGGCATCGGTCAGCTCGCCCGCCGCCGGGATCGCGCCGAAGTTCTTCGCGGCCAGGTTGACCGACCGGTTGACCAGGTTGCCCCAGGCCGCGACCAGCTCGTCATTGTTGCGGCGGACGAACTCGGCCCACGTGAAGTCGGTGTCCTGGTTCTCCGGGCCGGCGACCGCGACGTAGTAGCGCAGCGCGTCGACGTCGTACCGCTCCAGGAAGTCCTTGACGTAGATGACCACCTGGCGGGACGAGGAGAACTTGCGGCCCTCCATCGTCAGGAACTCTGATGACACCACCTCGGTCGGCACGTTCAGCGCGCCGAGCGAGCCCGGCGTGCCGCCCTTGTCGCCCTGGCCGCTGTAGCCGAACAGCATCGCCGGCCAGATCTCCGAGTGGAAGACGATGTTGTCCTTGCCCATGAAGTAGTACGCCAGGGCGTCCGGGTCCTGCCACCAGGCGCGCCACGCCTCCGGGTCGCCCTTGCGGCGGGCCCACTCCACCGACGCGGAGAAGTAGCCGATCACCGCGTCGAACCACACGTACAGCTTCTTGGCCTGGTTGTCGCGCCAGCCGTCCAGCGGGATCGGCACGCCCCAGTCGAGGTCGCGGCTGATCGCCCGCGGCTGGAGGTCGTCCAGCAGGTTCAGCGAGAACTTCAGGACGTTCGGCCGCCACTCCCCCTGCTTGCCGCGCAGGTAGCGGCCCAGCACCTCGGTGAACGCGGGCAGGTCGAGCATGAAGTGCTCGGTCTCCACGAACTTCGGCGTCTCGCCGTTGATCCGGCTCACCGGGTTGATCAGGTCGATCGGGTCGAGCTGGTTGCCGCAGTTGTCGCACTGGTCGCCGCGCGCGCCGTCGTACCCGCAGATCGGGCAGGTGCCCTCGATGTAGCGGTCGGGCAGCGTCCGGCCGGTGGACGGCGAGATCGCGCCCATCGTGGTCTTGGGGAAGATGTAGCCGTTGTCGTACAGGCCCTTGAACAGCTCCTGCACCACGGCGTAGTGGTTGCGCGTCGTGGTCCGGGTGAACAGGTCGTACGACATGCCGAGCCCGTGCAGGTCCTCGGCGATCACCCGGTTGTAGCGGTCGGCCAGCTCGCGGGCCGTCACGCCCTCCTTGTCGGCCTGCACCTGGATCGGCGTGCCGTGCTCGTCGGTGCCGCTGACCATCAGGACCTGGTTGCCCGCCATCCGCTGGTAGCGGCTGAACATGTCGGCGGGCAGCGCGAATCCGGAGACGTGCCCGATGTGACGGGGCCCGTTGGCGTACGGCCAGGCGGGCGCGGTCAGGATGTGTCGGCTCGACGAGGACATACCCCAAGACTAGAGGGCCGACCAGGGCCCCTCGAACGCATATCGGCACCCGGGCAGGGCGCGCCGCCCGATAGCCTGCATTCCGTTCCCACACCCCCACAGGCGAGGTTTGTTCAGGCATGGCCCAGACCACGGTGCGCGAGCCGGCCGTCGACGAGGCTCAGGCCCGCACCGGGCCGCTGCGGGGGCTGGCGCGCCTGCGGCGGCGCCGGGTGGTGTGGCTGTCGGCGCTGGTGGGCGCCTGCGGGGTGCTGGCCCAGTGGGTGGTCAACCCGCCGCCGCTGTACTTCGACCCCTACTACGTGTGGCTGGGCGCCGAGTCCTGGCCGGACGTCCCGCTGGACCGGTGGCCGTTCAGCGAGGTCCCGCACCAGGTGACCCGGCTGGGGCTGGTGCTGCCGGCGCGGCTCGTCCAGGAGCTGCTCGGCTCGGGCCAGGCCGCGTACTTCACGGTCGCGGCGCTCGGCGGGGCGCTGTTCTTCGTGGGCTGCTACCTGGCCGTGCGGTCGCTGTTCGGGGACGTGGCCGGGGTGGCGTCGGCGCTGCTGCTGATCGTCCACCCGTTCTTCACGATGACCAACCCATACGGGGTGGAGGTCACCTGGTCGGCGGGCGCGGTGCTGCCCGACATGCCGGGGGCGGGGCTGTTCGCGTTCGGGATGGCGGCGCTGGTGGCCGCGTCCCGGCGGGAGGGGCGCGCCCAGACGCGGCTGCTGGTGGCGGCCGGCGTCTGCTTCGGGGCGGCGTTCCTGGTCCGCGAGTTCGTGGCGTTCCTGTTCCTGGCGATCCCGATCTACCTGGCGCTGCTGCGGATCCCGTGGCGGCGGAACGTCACGGTCGGCCTGCCGATGGTGGGGATCCTGGCCGCCAACCTGATCCACAACCAGGTGGTGTGGGGCGACCCGCTGGCCGGGCTGATGTCGGCGGCCGGCCACGGCGGCGAGTCCCGCGATCACGTCACCCGCGTGCTGGCGCTGCGGTCGTTCGAGCGGGCGATGGCCGACTGGCACTGGATGGGCTGGGTCTTCGTCGCCGCGCTCGTCCTGACGGTGATCGGCTGGCTGGTGACCCGGGACCGGCGGCTCGCGCTGTGCCTGGTGTGGTTCCTGGTCCTGTGCGTCCCGCTGACGGTCCTGTCGGGCGTGATCGACCCGCACAACATCAAGCTGCGCGGCTGGCTGCTGCGGTACTGGTTCGCCGTCTTCCCGGCGCTGCTGGCGGGCGGGTCCGGCGCGCTGGTCCTGCTGGCGAAGCGGATCCCGGACGGCTTCGCGGCGCGGTTCCGGCTCCGCACGGTCGTCGCGCCCGCGCTGGCGGCCGTGCTCGCCCTGACGTACGTCGTGGCCGCCGTGCGGACCGTCCCGCTGCTCCCGCGCGACAAGGCGTGGAACGAGCTGCGCGTCTACCTGAAGGCCCACGACGGCGACATGCCGGTGCTGTGGGCCGACCGGCGACTGGCGCAGACGGCGACGTTCTACACCCGCTCGATGTGGGGCGACGTGCTATGGCACGGCCGGATCCGCGACTTCGAGCATTCCTCCGCCAAGCTGCCGCCCGAGTCGTACGGGCAGCCGATGCTCTTCACCCGCTGGCGCGGCCAGGAGTCGCAGATCCTCTACGGCTACCGGCCCAGCGCGGAGGCGGGCTGGAAGCGCATGTGGCGCTCCTCGGACGGCGTCCTGGAGATCTGGGGCCCGGCGAAGTAGCCCTCAGCGGCCGGCGATGTCGTCGCGGCCGCCGGACGGGCTCCGCCACGCCACCCAGTCGCCTTCGGGCGAGCGGCGGCTGTCCACGACGCGCCACCCGTTGGGGGCGTCCTTCCAGCTGGCGGTCGCGGGGACGTTCTCCGGCCAGTGCAGGACGACCAGGTCGACGTTCCGCGGCGGCGGCGTCCAGCGGGCGTCGAACAGCGTGCCCTTGCTGTCCCAGGCCCAGTAGAAGAGGCCGAGCCGCACCGTCCAGGGGACGTTCCAGTCGACGGCGATCGAGCGCTGGGCGTCCAGGTCGGTCTTGCCGCGCAGGTCGGTGTACGCGGTGAGGTTCTGGACGAGCGGCCGCGAGATCTGGGTGGTGGCCGTCGTCACCGCCGCCACGTTCACGATCACCAGCAGGCCCGCCAGCACCGCGGGGCCGTGCCGGGGCAGCCGCGCGGCGATCAGCGCCAGGCCGAGCAGCACCAGCCCGGCGAGCGTGGCGTGCCAGAGGTGGAACTCCGACCAGTTCCAGGTCAGGAACGACACCTCGGGGAAGTCGAAGAGCGTGTAGGTGTACTCGCTCAGCAGGTCGCCCGCGTACCACTGCACGACGCCCGCGCCGGCGACGGCGAGGGCCGCGGTGGCGGCGGCCGTCCGCAGCACGGTGCGGAGCGTGGCGCGCAGCAGCACCGCCGCGCCGACCACGAACAGCACCGGCGTGACGCAGGCCAGGTAGCGGCCGTAGACGTAGTTGCCGATGCGGTACTCGACGGGCAGCGCGGCGGAGGTCGCGAACGCGATGCCCGCGATCGTCGCCAGCACCGCCAGCGACAGCGCGCGCAGCCGCGGCGGGGTGCCGCGGCGGACCGCCACGACCGCGATCGTGACCAGCCCGATCCCGGCCAGCCCGCCGGTCGCGACGATCTGGTACCAGACCTGGCCGGTGCCGAGCGACAGCACCCAGCCGTACCCGTCCACGGTGGTCAGCCGACGGGCGAGGTTGCCCGACAGGTCGTTGTCGCCGCCCGGGTACAGGGCCGGGAGCAGGGAGTCGTTGAGCAGCATGCCGGCGCCCGCCACGGCGCCCATCGCGGCGGTCGCGACGGCGGCCGAACGCCAGCCGCGCCAGCGGAACGCGACGGCGGCCAGCACGATCCCGGCGTGCACGATCAGCAGGATCGCGCCGCGGGTGTGGGACGCGTACACGTACGCGACGGTCATCGCGGCGGCCGCGCCGTACAGCGTCCGGCGCGCCCGGGACGTCTCGGGCCCCGCGGTCAGCCAGGAGTGCGTCAGCAGCAGCCAGCCGAAGACCGCGACCGGCAGCACCGCGTCGGTCAGCACGAACTCGGCGAAGAACAGCACGCAGGGCAGCAGCGCGGTGACGTGGCCCATCGCGTACGACCAGTTCGGCGCGACCCTCAGGCGGCGGAGCATCAGGTACGCCAGCGGCAGCATCGCGGCGCTGATCAGCGCGTTGATGACCAGGCAGATCCGGTAGACGGTCACCGGGTCGTCGGCGAGCCAGAACGCGGGGAGCAGCAGCAGCGCGTACCCGCCCCGGTAGACGGTGCCGTACGACATGTCGGCGCCGGGACCGCCGTCGATCACCCGGGCCGCGAACAGGTAGCCCGCTTCGTCGGGCGTGGCCACCGGCATCGTCTGCCCGGACGCCAGCCACAGCCGCACGGCGACCTGCGCCACCCAGCCGAGCAGCAGCAGGAGCCCCCAGTGCCCGAGGCGCCCGGTACGCCCGGAGGCGGCGTCCGGGCCGGCGTCGCGCGCCGTACTCCGGGCCGCGCGCAGGGTCGTGGCCTGGGGACTCATCAGGGGCCGGGGTCCGGGAGACCGGCGGGCACGGGCGATAGATCCATCAGCGAGTCAGCCTGTCACACCCCGGCGCACCGGCTCCGTCCTGCTCAGCGAACACTCAGCAAGTTGTCGGCTACCGCGCCGGTGGGTGACGGCGTCGTTCCCTTCCGTGAGCGACGGGGCGCGGCCGGGGGCCCGCCCCGTGGTGGAGGGAGGCGCCGGGCCGCGCCGGGCTATTCGGCCTTTTCCTCGATCTTCTTGTCGGCGCCGGCCTCGGTACCGACCTCGACCTTCTCGCCGACCTCCGCCTTCTCGACCTTCTCCGCCTTCTCGGCCTTCTCCGCCTCGGCGGCCTCCGCGGCGACCTTGTGGGCGGCGGCGTCGACGACGCCCGCGGCCTCGTCGGCCGGGTCGTACGCCGGCGGGTGCTGGCGGCGGCGGATGCTCAGGATGCTGGCGAACAGCGAGGCGAACACGGCCTGGAGGCTCATCACCAGCGCGGTCGCGGACGGGACGACGATGCGCAGCGACTCGCGCGGGTCCAGCTCGCCGAAGTTGTTGACCCGCCAGTGGAACAGCGAGGCGGCCAGGCCGGCGACACCGGCGACGGCGAGCAGCCCGCCGAGCACGAGTCCGCGTTCCAGGCTCCACCAGCCGAGGATCTTCTGTACCCTCCGATCATGCGGCAGGAATCCCTCCTGCATCGCGTAGACCTTGGTGAGCAGCGCGAAGAGCGCGGCCTGGAAGCCGATCACCATCGCCGCTCCCGCGCCGACCAGCGTGTCGACGTCGAAGGCGATCTCCCCGACCCGTACCGGACCGAACGACAGTGCGATCCCGGCGATCAGTCCGAGCGTCATAAAGACGAGGCCCGGGATCAGGAACAGCCAGCGCGGGCTGTAGAGGAGGAGGAAGCGCAGATGGCGCCAGCCGTCCCGCCAGGTGTTGAGATGCGGCGCGCGGGTCCGGCCGTCCGGGGAGAGCGTGGTCGGGACCTCGCGGATGTCGTACTTGGCGAGGGTGGCCTTGACCACCATCTCGCTGGCGAACTCCATGCCGCCGGTCTGCAGGCCGAGCCGCATGATCGACTCCTTGTTGAAGGCCCGCAGCCCGCAGTGGAAGTCGCCGATCTTGCTGCCGAAGAAGAGCCGGCCGACGAAGCTCAGCACCGGGTTGCCGAGGTAGCGGTGCAGCGGCGGCATGGCGCCGTCGGCGATGCCGCCCTTGAACCGGTTGCCCATCACCAGGTCGGCGCCGTCGCGCAGCTCGTCCAGGAACGGGCCGAGCGTGGTGAAGTCATAGGAGTCGTCGGCGTCGCCCATCGCGACGTACGTGCCGCGGGCGGCGCGGATGCCGCCCATCAGGGCGTTGCCGTACCCCTTGTCGACGACCGGCACCACCCGCGCGCCCGCGTCGCGGGCGAGCTGCTGGCTGCCGTCGGTACTGCCGTTGTCGGCGATGACGACCTCGCCGTCGATGCCGTTCTCCTCAAAGAAGCCGATGGTCTTGCGGACGCACGTCTCGACCGTTTCGGCCTCGTTCAGACACGGCATCACTACGGAGAGTTCCACGCGATCTCCTTCGTTACCCCTGGTGACCGTCTGCGGTATTTTCCACTAATCTCGTCATGTTCCGCCGGGCGGTCGGCCGTTGTTCATGATGCCTGCCCGGAGCGATCGATGCGCACGGCTCTCAACAAGAGCGTCAGTATCGTGTTGCGTACTTGCAACCTGAAGACCCGCTCTGTCACGGCCGTAGGCGGCAGGCTAGAGGGACAAGCATACGGGCATGGCGGCCCGGAAAGGTTGGGTCGGCTTTGACGCGCGCCGCAGAACGCAGTGCCACCGAGTCGGGGGGCGCCGAGGAAAGCGCCGGTCGGGACGGCGACACGCCGAAGGCCGCGCGTTCCGGTAAGGAATGGCCCGCGCGCGCCGCGCGCCGGGTCCGGACGGCGGCGCGCGCCCGTGCCGCGGCCACCGCCGGACGGGCCGCCGCGACCCGCGAGTCCGCCGTGCGGGCAGGGCGGGAGTTCGCCGCCGACCCGGGCGGGAAGGTGCGCGAGGGCAGCGCCCGGTTCTGGGCGCTGAACCGCCGACACCCGTTCTTCGCTGTGATCCTCGCCACGGCCGCGCTGCTGCGGGCGGTGTCGATGCTCGCCTACCAGCCGGCGATGTACTTCAACGACACCTTCGACTACCTGCACGTGGCGATGAAGCCGTACCCGCACCCGCTGCGGCCCGACGGCTACTCGTTCCTGCTGATCCTGCTCAAGCCGTTCCACAGCTTCGCGCTTGTCGTCGCCGTCCAGCACCTCATGGGGCTGGCGATGGGCGTCATGGTGTACGCGCTGCTGCGCAAGAAGTTCGGGCTGCCCGGATGGGGCGCCGCGCTGGCCACCACGCCGTTCCTGCTGGACGCGTACCAGATCCAGCTGGAGCACCTGATCCTGTCCGACGTCCAGTTCATGTTCCTGGTGGTCTGCGCGGTCACCGTGCTGCTGTGGCACGACCGCCCCACCTGGAAGATCGCCGCCGCGCTCGGCCTGATCATCGGGATGGCCTGGCTGACCCGCTCGGTCGGGCTGCCGGTGCTGATCGGCGTGCTGGTCTACATGCTCATCCGGCGCACCGGCTGGCGGATGATGGCGGTCACGCTGGCCGCCTGCGCGCTGCCGGTGGTGGCGTACGCGGGCTGGTACAAGGCCGAGCAGGGCAAGTTCGCCATCACCGAGAGCAACGGGATCTTCCTGTACGCCCGGGTCTACAAGTTCGCCGACTGCCACGAGATGGACTCGCTGCCGACCGAGGAGATCCCGCTCTGCACCGAGCCCGAGACCCGGCTGCCCCTCTCCCAGGCCGGCATCTGGGACGCCGCGTCGCCGCTCAACCGCTACACCGGCAAGCGGTTCGGCCCCGACCAGAACAAGGTCGCCAACTCCTACGCCAAGCGCGCGATCCTGTCCCAGCCGGTCGACTACCTGAAGGTCGTCGGCTACGACTTCCTGCGGGTGTTCCGCTGGGACCGGACGGTCTTCCCGGACAAGGCGACGTACCAGCAGTACGAGTTCGGCGAGAAGTCCAGCGCGCTGCCCAACTGGCGGATGGACCAGGACAACACCGCCGCCGACGAGGCCGTGGCGTACGAGCAGGGCCGCGCCCGGACCCGCGTGGTCGAGCCGTTCGCCGGGTTCATGCGGGTCTACCAGGACTACTTCTACCTGCGCGGCACCGGCGTCGGGGTCATCCTGCTGATCGGCCTGGCTGGGATGGGCGTGATGTGGCGGCGGCTGGGCGGGTCGGCGTTCCTGCCGTGGTCGCTCGGCACCGGGCTGCTGCTGGCGCCGGCCGCGACCGCGGAGTTCGACTACCGGTACGTGCTGCCCGCCGTGCCGCTGGCGTGCCTGGCCGCCGGCATGGCGTTCTCGCCGGAGGCGCGCGGACGGTTCACCGTCCTGCTGCGGCGCCGGTCCCCGGCCGTGGCTGCGGCGCCCGAGCCGCCGGCGGAGCAGGTCGAGGAGAAGATCCCCGAGCCCGCCGCCAACTAGCCGCCGGCCCCGGACGGCCCCGGCGGGCCGCGCCCGGTGGCGCTCAGGGGCCGGTGGCGGCCAGGGGCGGTCAGTACGCGTGCAGGCGCCGGAGCTTGAAGACGATCTCCAGGTCGTCGCGCCGCTGGACCGGGACCATCGGCGTGCGGCGGCCCCAGGGCGCCAGGTAGGCGCGGACGTTCTCGCTCGCGCAGCCGGGGCACGCGTGATCGCTCCAGGGGGTCAGGGACCGCTGCCCGTAGCGCTCGAACACCACCGCGTCACCGCCGTGGCCGTCGGCGCAGTGCCGGACCTCGTACTCCTCGTCCCAGGTCGTCTCGCAGTTCTGGCATTCGTAGACCCAGGTCTCGTGGCTCGACCATGGCTCGTGCACGGTCATCCACCCCCTCGGCGACCAGCCGCTTCGCGCTCGGGGCGTCGCCCGCCGGGCGCGCTGCCATCTTCCAGTATCCCCCCGCGGGCCGCGTCCGCCCGTGCCGCGGACCATGATTTTCCGGCTACTTGCGGGCGGCCACCACGGCGTCGTACACGGTCCGCTTGGGGAGGCCGTTCGCCTTGGCGACCTCGGAGATCGCCTGCTTGCGGGGCGTGCCGGCCTCCTCGCGGGCCGCGACGGCGGCCACCAGGTCGGCGGGCTCGGACAGGCCGGCCGGCTCGGGGGCGCCGCCGACCACGATCGTGATCTCGCCGCGGACGTTCTCGTCCGCCCAGTCCGCCAGCTCCCCCAGCGGGCCCCGGCGGACCTCCTCGTAGGTCTTGGTCAGCTCGCGGCACACGGCGGCGGGACGGTCCGCGCCGAACGCCGCGGCCATGTCGGCCAGCGTCCTGTCCAGGCGGCGCGGCGACTCGAAGAACACCATCGTGCGCGGCTCGGCCGCCAGCGCCTCCAGCGCCCGCGCCCGCTCGCCCGGCTTGCGCGGCGGGAAGCCCTCGAAGCAGAACCGGTCGGTGGGCAGCCCGGACACCACGAGCGCGGTGGTCACCGCGGACGGGCCCGGCAGCGCCGTCACCGGCACGCCCGCCGCCACCGCCGCCCGCACCAGCCGGTAGCCGGGGTCGGACACGCCGGGCAGGCCGGCATCGGTGATCACCAGTACGTCCCGGCCGGCCAGCAGCTCGCCGACCAGCTCCTCGGCCCGCGCCCGCTCGTTGTGGTCGTGGTACGCCACCACCTTCGCGGCGATCGGCACGTCCAGGTCGGCCGCCAGCCGGCGCAGCCGCCGGGTGTCCTCGGCCGCGATGATCTCCGCGCCGGCCAGCGCCGCGCGCAGCCGCGCCGAGGCGTCCTCCGGGCGGCCGATCGGCGCCGCCGCCAGCAGCAGGTTCCCGGTGGCCGGGCCGGTCCCGGCGGTGCTCGTCTCGTTCCCCGTCACCCCTCCATTCTGTCGGCCGCCCGCTCCGCCGCGGCCCGCCCCGTGCCGGAGGCGCCCGTACGATGTCGGGATGGCGATGACGGAACACGCGCCGGCACCGGCCTCCGAAGGCCGCCCCGCACCGGCCTCCCTGCGCGACTGGCTCGCCCCTCCCGTCCCGGGAAGCGCGCTGCTGGGCTGGCTGGGCCCGCTGCTGGTGACGCTCTTCGCCGGCTTCCTGCGGTTCGACCGGCTCGGCGTGCCCAAGGCGGTGGTCTTCGACGAGACCTACTACGCCAAGGACGCGCTCGCGCTGCTGAAGTTCGGCTGGGAGCACAACACCGTCAAGGACGCCGACAAGCTCCTGATCGCGAACCCGGACGCCCACATCTGGGCGAACGGGCCGTCGTTCGTCGCGCATCCGCCGTTCGGCAAGTGGATGATCGCCATCGGCGAGTTCCTGTTCGGGGCCACGCCGTTCGGCTGGCGCTTCACCGCGGCGCTGTGCGGAACGCTGTCGGTGCTGATCCTGTGCCGGGTGGCGCGGCGGATGACCGGGTCCACGCTGCTGGGCTGCGCGGCCGGGCTGCTGCTGGCGCTGGACGGGCTGCAGTTCGTGACCAGCCGCGCGGCGCTGCTGGACATCTTCGTCATGTTCTGGATCCTGGCCGGGTTCGCATGCCTGGTCGCCGACCGGGACCGCTCCCGGCGGCGGCTGGCGGAGAAGGTCGAGGCCGGGGACCGGTCGGAGCTCGGCCCCATGGTCCTGCACGGCTGGCGCATCGCCGCGGGCGTCTGCCTGGGGCTGGCGGTCGCGACCAAGTGGACCGGGCTGTTCTACGTCGCGGCCTTCGGCCTCATGGTGGTCTTCTGGGACTACGGGGCGCGCCGGGCCGCCGGAGTGCGCAGCCCGCTCCCCGGAACGCTCCTGCTGGACGCGGTGCCGGCGTTCCTCCAGCTCGTCGCGGTGGGCGCGGTCACCTACCTGGCCACCTGGTGGGGCTGGATCTTCCGGCCGGGCGGCTGGGGGCGCGGCGAGGTCGCCGACTTCGTGCTCGCGCGGCCGTTCGAGGCGATGGGCGACCTGTGGCGCTACCACGGGGAGATGCTCAGCTTCCACACCGGGCTGGACTCCGAGCACCCGTACCAGTCCTGGCCCTGGGACTGGCCGATCCTGCGCCGGCCGGTGGCCTTCTTCTACACCGAGCCCGACGGAAAGCTGTGCGGGGCCGAGCGCTGCTCGCGGGAGATCCTCGGGATCGGGACCCCTGCGCTGTGGTGGGGCGGCCTGATCGCGCTGGTGATGGCGGCGGTGCTCTGGCTGGTGCTGCGCGACTGGCGGGCCGGGGCGATCGTGCTGGGCTTCCTGGCGGGCTGGCTGAGCTGGTTCCCGTCGGCGTTCGGCGACCGCACCATGTTCCTGTTCTACGCGACGCCGATGCTGCCGTTCATGGTGCTGGCGATCGTCCTGGTGCTGGGGTACCTGATAGGCCCGGCGCAGAGCGCCTCGGTGCCGCGCGAGGTGGGGGGCGGGGCGCTGATGAAGGGGCCCGCCGCCGCCGTGGCGCCGCGGCGGGTGGCCGGTGCGGCGGCGGCGGGCGCCTTCGTCCTCGTCGTGCTGGCGAACTTCGCGTACTTCTATCCGATCCTGGCCGCCAAGGTCATGCCGTACGACGAATGGCACGCCCGGATCTGGTTCGGTACCTGGATCTGACGCGGGCGGCTACTTCAGCAGGGCCCGCATCTCGGTGATCTCCTGCCGCTGCGTCCGGATGATCGTCCCGGCCATCGCCTTGGCGGCCGGGTAGGCGCCCTTGGCCTGCTCGTCCTCCGCCATGGCGACCGCTCCCTCGTGGTGCTCGATCATCATGGTGAGGAACATCCGGTCCAGCCCGGCGCCGGTGGCCTTCTCCATCTCCGCCATCTGCGCGGGCGTCATCATCCCGGGCATCTCGTGGCCACCGTGACCACCGTGACCACTGCCCTGATCACCGTGGCCGCTGTCGCCGCCCTGCTCGGGCGGGACCTCGGCGCCCCACTGGCGCAGCCATCCGGTCATCGTCTCGATCTCGGGCGCCTGGGCCTTCTTGATCTTCTCCGCGAGCGCCTTGACCTCGGCGTTCCGCGTCTTCCCGATGACCATGTCGGACATCTGCACCGCCTGCCGGTGGTGCGGGATCATCATCTGGGCGAACGTCACGTCCTGCCGGTTGTGGCTCGCCTGGGACGCGGCCGTTCCGGTGCTCGCGCCCGTGGCGGGCGCGCCGGCGGTCCCGTCCTCGCCGCCGCACGCGGCCGTGCCCGCCAGCGTGACCGCCGCCGCGCCGATGATCAGAAGCTTCCTCTTCACGTCTGTCTCTCCCGTGTCATGGGCTGTTGAGGGCATGCCTGAGGAGCCGGTGCCGTGCACCGGTCCGGGGATGCCTGTCACAGCCGCAACACGGACAGCCGGTAGACGCTCGGCGGCCTGGGCGGGGGCCTGACCAGGAACGAGACCGCCCGCGGCGGCCGGGCGAGGAGGGTGAGCAGGAGGTTGCGGGCGCTGCCCCGTACGAGCGCGAGCACGAGCCCCACGAGCAGGGCGAGGCAGACGGTGCCCGCCATGCAGCCCGCCTCGTGCAGGCCGGAGTGGTCGGCATGACCGGCATGACCGGCATGACCTGCATGGCCGGAGGCGGCGGGGCCGCTCAGCGTCGCCTTGTCTCCGGCGTCCGGGGCGGCCGGCACGGTGGACTGGTGGTGGCCGTCGTACGCCCGTATGACCGGGGCGGCGCCGTGTACGGGGGACGGCGTCGCCGTGACCCCGTGCATCATGAACATGCCGGCGAGCAGGCCCAGGCCCATCAGGGCCAGCCACGCGGTTCGCGCCGCTTCTCGCCGGGTCATGGCCCCCAGGGTAGTGACCCGTTCAGGGGAGCCGGGCCGCGGGCGCGGCGGGCGCGCCCGCACGCCCGGCGGCGTCCGGCCGCAGCAGGCGGGAGCCGAGGAGGCAGCAGGCGAGGGCCAGCAGGCCGCCCAGGCCGGCGGCGGCGAACGCGCCGGGGACGCCCGCGAGGTCCTGGCCGAATCCCGCGGCGGCGGCCCCGATGGCGCCGCCCACGCCGAACGCGGCGACGACCCAGGCGAACGCCTCGGTCACCGTCCCGGCGGGGGCCAGCCGGTCGACGAGCGTGAAGCTGCACGCCAGCATCGGGGCGAGGAACAGGCCGCTGGCGAACGCCAGCACCGACATGGCCGGCAGGGCGGGCGCCCAGGCGAGCGGCAGGTAGCCGGCCGCGAGGGCGGCCATCAGCCAGGTGAACCGCCGGTGGTCCGCGCCGGGCCAGGAGGGGCGCGCGCCGTAGACCAGCCCGCCGGCGAGGGCGCCGAAGGACATCGCGGCCAGGAGCAGGCCCGATGCGAGGTCGTCGTGGGCGCGTTCGGCGTACGCGGTGGCGGCCACCGCGTACACGCCGAGGGCGATGCCCGCGCAGGTCAGGGCGGTGAGGACCACGCGCAGGCCGGGCGAGCGCAGCGGGCCCGCCCAGTCGGCCGCGCGGGGCTCGCCCTTCCAGGTGCGGGACGGGAGCGAGGTGGTGACGACGAGCGTTCCGGCGACGCCGAGCGCGCCCGTGAGCACGAGCGCGGTCTCGGTGTTCACCGCGGCGGCGGCCACCACGAGCAGCGGTCCGGCGGTGAAGAGGATCTCCTGCGCGGCGGCGTCCAGCGCGTACGCGGCCTTGACCTCGGCCGGGCCGGGCAGGACCCGGCTCCACAGCGCGCGGAGCCCGGCCTCCAGCGGCGGGGTGGCGAAGCCCGCCAGGACCACCGCGCCGACGGTCACCGGCAGCGGGTCGCCGCCGGCGAGCGCGAGCAGGACGAACCCGGCGGCCGACAGCCAGGCGGCGGGGAGCAGCACGCGGGGCTGGCCGTACCGGTCCATGGCGCGGCCGAGGACCGGCTGGCCCGCCGCCATGGCCAGGCCGAAGGCGGCGCCGAGCGCGCCCGCCAGCGGGTAGCCGCCGCCCTCGGCGCGCACGTGCAGGACGACGGCGAGCATGCCCATCCCGTTGGGCAGCCGGCCGAGCAGCGTGCCGCCGAGCAGGCGGGCGGCGTAGGCCACCCGGAGGAAGTCGAGGTAGGCGCGCATCCGTTCTCCGTACCGGGATGGTCATACGTATTACGTGTACCGTCATACGTACCACCTCAGGGGGCCGCGGATCTACTCTGTTTCCGTCCCGACCCGCGCTAGGAGGCACCGGTGGCGAGTGGGCCCAGGATCCGGAACGGGCGTCCTACCAGCAAGGACGTCGCCCAGGAGGCGGGCGTCTCGCAGTCCACGGTCTCGCTGGTGCTGGGCGGGAAATCGGCCGGGCGGGTCTCGCCCGCGACCGCGCGGGCCGTCCAGGAGGCGGCCGAGCGGCTCGGCTACCGGCCCAACGCCGCCGCCCGCAACCTGCGCCTCGGCACGACCCGTACGGTCCTGCTGGTCGTCCCCACCCTCACCGCGCCCTTCTTCGGCTCGGTCTACATCGGCGCGGCACGGGTCGCCGCGCGGCACGGGTTCGGCGTCGTGGTGTACCCGCCCGACGACGCGGGCCCGGACGGCGGTACGGCGGGCGGCCCGGCGGGCAGCCCGTTCGCGGCGGCGCACGAGGCGATCGACGGGATCATCGCCTCGTCCATGACCCGGGAGGCGCTGCGCGGGTTCGGCCCGACGCCGGTGGTGATGCTCGACAGCGGGCCGGCCGCCGCCGCGCCCACGGTCGACTTCGCCGTCGAGGACGGGATGCGCGCGGTCGCCGCCCATCTCGCCGCGCTCGGCCACCGGCGGATCGGCCATGTCGCGGTGGCGCTGGACGAGTGGACGTTCCGGGCCCGCGGCGAGGCGGTCGCCGCGGCCGTCCGGGCGCTGCCCGGCGGCCGGTACGACCGGGCGGCCGGGGCGATCGACGTCCACTCGGCCAGGGAGGCGGCCGGCCGGCTGCTCGACCTGCCCGTGCCGCCGACCGCGCTGGTCTGCGACGACGACCTGATGGCGGCGGGCGCGTACAAGGCGGCGCGGGCGCGCGGCCTGGACATCCCCCGCGACCTGTCGGTGACGGGGTTCGACGACGTCCAGGTGGCGGTGGCGCTGGAGCCGGAGCTGACGACCGTGCGGCTGCCGGCCCGGGAGCTGGGCGCGCAGGGCATGAGCGCGCTGCTGGACCTGCTGGAGGGCGGCCGGCCGGGGCCCCGCTCGCTGCCGGTGGAACTGGTCGTGCGCGCCTCGACCGCCCCTCCCCCTCCACGGGTATAGGGAGTCCATGGGGGACACGGGGCCGCACACCAGGATGTGGCGGAACGGACGGCTGGAGGCCGCGGGCTTCCCGCCGTCCGAGCTGCCGGAGCGGCTCCGCGAGCCCGGCACGGTGCTCTGGCTCGACCTGTGCGACCCGCGGGAAGAGGAGCTGGAACCCGTCGCGGACGCGCTGGGCCTGGACCCCGTCGCGATCGAGGACGCCGTCTCCTCCCATGAGCGCACCAAGCTCGACCACTACCGCGACTACGCGTTCCTCAACGCCTACGCCCCCGAGGTGACCGGGGACGAGATGGTCATGCACGAGGTGTCGGCGTTCGTCTCGGACCGGATGCTCGTCACCGTCCGGCAGGGCACCGGTTTCGACGTGGACGCCCTCGTCAGGCGGTGGGACGGCGGGCCCGAACCGCCCGGGGCGCCCCGTACGGTCCTGCTTCTGTACGGGCTGCTGGACATGCTCATCGACCTCCAGCTCGACGCGGCGCAGGCGCTCGACGACGAGGCCGACGCGCTGGAGGACCTGATCTTCGACGCGGAGGCGGCCCCTGGCCGGGAGATCCAGCGGCGCGGCTTCCGGCTGCGCAAGGACCTGGCCGCGCTGCGCCGGGTCGCGCTGCCGATGCGGGAGATCGTCAACGCGCTGCTGCGGCATCCGGACCGGACCGTGCCGGAGGCGCTGGTCCCGTACTTCCAGGACGTGTACGACCACGCGCTGCGCGTCGGCGAGTCGACCGACGGCCTGCGCGACCTGGTCGCCAACCTGATGGACACGCGGGTGGCGATGCAGGGCAACCGGCTCAACGAGGTGATGAAGAAGATCACCAGCTGGGCGGCGATCATCGCGGTGCCGACCGCCGTCACCGGCTGGTACGGGCAGAACCTCCCGTTCCCCGGCTACGGCAAGCAGTGGGGGCTGGCCGTCAGCGTGGCGCTCATCGCCGGCTCGATCGGCGCGCTGTACGCGGTCTTCAAAATCAAGGATTGGCTGTGAGCCCGTCGGCGGCGGCGTCGCCGTCCAGGAGCCGCCGCACGTCGCCGGCCTCGGCGACGCCGAGCCCGCCGTACAGCTCCAGCGCCTCCTCCCAGCGGCGGCGCGCGCCGGCCGGCTCGCCGAGCGCGGCCAGGACCCTGCCGAGGACGGTCAGCGCGCGGCCCTGCTGGTACTCGTCGCCGATCTCGCGCCCGACGGCCAGCGACTTCTCCGCGCTCGACCGGGCCTCCAGCGGCCGGCCGAGCAGCAGCCGGGTCTCGGCGATCCGCAGCAGGACGTACGACTCGCGCGCCCGCAGGCCCTGCGACCAGCAGATCGCCAGCGCGTCGTCGAAGCGGGCGAGCGCCTCGTCCAGGCGGCCGAGCCCGCGCAGCGCGATCCCGAGCGTGTAGAGCGCGTACGCCTCGCCGGCGCCGTGCCCGCCGGCGCGGGCCAGCTCGCGGGCGCGTTCGGCGGCCGGGACGGCCCTGGCGGCGTCGCCGGTCTCCACGTACGCGTACGCGAGGTTGCCGGTCCGCTCGGCCTCGCCCGCCGCGTCGCCGAACTCGCGGCCGAGGGCGAGCGCGCGCTCGATGTGGCCGATGGCCTCCGCGGCGGCGCCCTCGTAGAACGCCACGTGCGAGAGCAGGTCGAGGGCCGGGAGCAGCAGGGCGCGGTCGCCCGCCTCCTCGCACAGCGCGGCGGTCCGCTCGCCGTGCTCGCGGGCCTCGGCGAGCCGGCTGGTGTGGGTGAGCACGCGGCCCAGCTCCAGCCGGGCCCGCGTCTCGACGCGGGCGTCGCCGCGGCGCAGCCCGGCGTCCAGCAGGGCGCGCGCCGCCGGGAGCGCCTCGTCCCAGCGGAAGGTGTCCTCCAGCAGGGGGTCGAGGGCGACGAGGAGGTCGGCGGCCTGGACGAGGGCGCCCGGTCCGGTGGCCGCGTCCCCGGCGACCTGCCTGATCACGGCGAGCAGGTCGGCGAGGAATCCGGACGTCCAGGCGCGCGCCTCGCCGGCGTCGCGGAACTCCCGCCCGCCGGTGTCCTCGGGGACCGGCGCGCCGGGCCGGAGCAGCCGGACGGTGCCGCGCTGGGTGGCGAGCGCGAACCGCAGCAGGCGGCGCAGCGCGGCGTGCCGCTCGCCGTCCTCGCCGGGCAGCCCGCGGGCGAACAGCCACAGCAGGTCGTGGTACCGGTAGCGGTCGGGCGCCGGCGCGTCCAGCAGGCCCAGATCGATCAGCGTCTCCAGGATCCGCTCGGCCTCCGGGGCGGTGGTGCCGAGCAGCGCGGCGGCGCCGTCGAGGCACAGGCAGCTGGTCTCGGGGACGGCCAGCAGCCGGAACGCGCGCGCGGCGGCCGGGTCGAGCTGGTCGTATCCGAGCCGGAACGTCGCCTCGACGCCCAGGTCGCCGATGCGCAGCTCGGCCAGCCGCCGGCGGCGGTCCGACAGCCGTTCGGCGAGCGACCGGATCGACCAGCCGGGCCGGGCCGCCAGCCGGGCCGCCGCGATCCGCACGGCCAGCGGCAGGAAGCCGCACAGCGCGACGGTGTCGACCACGGCCCGCCGCTCCTCCGCCGCCCGCCGGCCGACGATCCCGGTGAACAGCGTGATCGCCTCGACCGGGTCCAGGACGTCCAGGTCCACCGCGCGCGCCCCGGGCAGCCCGGCCGGGCGGGCCCGCGACGTCACGAGGACGGCGCAGCCCCGCGTCCCGGGCAGCAGCGGGCGGACCTGGGCGGCGTCCCTGGCGTTGTCGAGGACGATCAGCACCCGCCGGTCGGCCAGCACCGACCGGAACAGCGCCGACCGCTCCTGCTCCCCTTCCGGTACGGCCGAGCCGGGCACGCCGAGCGCGCGCAGCAGCTCGCCCAGCGCGACGGTGGGCGGTACCGGGCGCCCGCCGGTGCCGAGCAGGTCGATGTAGAGCTGGCCGCCGGGGTAGGCGTCGCGGACGGCGTGGGCGACGTGCACGGCGAGCGCCGTCTTGCCGACGCCGCCGACGCCGGACACGGCCACGACCGCGGGCGCCGGGCGGTCCTCCCGCGACAGCCATCCGGTCATCTCCCGGACGAGCGCCGCGCGGCCGGTGAAGTCGGCCAGGTCGGCGGGCAGCGACGCGGGCCGCTCCACCGGCGCGCCGGCCGCGGCCGCCGGGGGCGCCGGGGACGGGGCGGGCGGGGCGAGGGACGGGTCGTTGCGCAGCAGCCGCGCGTGCAGGTCGCGCAGCGCGGGGCCGGGGTCGACGCCCAGCTCGGCGGCCAGCGTGCGGCGCGCGGACTCGTACTCCCCCAGCGCCTCGGCCTGCCGCCCGCACCGGTACAGCGCGGTCATCAACAGCCCGCGCAGCGGCTCCCGCAGCGGGTGCTCGCGGCTCAGCGCGGCCAGCTCGCCGACGATCTCGTGGTGCCGGCCCAGGCCGAGGTCGGCCTCCAGGCGCTCGTGCAGGACGGCCAGCCGGCGTTCGGCGAGGCGTTCCCGGGCGATCTCGGCGTACGGTCCAGGCAGGCCGGGCAGCGGGGCGCCGTCCCACAGGTCCAGGGCGCGGCCGAGCAGCTCCCGGGCGCGGGCGTGGTCGCCGCGGTCGCGGGCGCGGCCGGCCTCGGCGGCCAGGCTCTCGAAGACTTCGGCGTCCAGCATGCCGGGGACGGCGCGGAGGGCGTAGCCTTTCCCGGTCGAGACCAGGACTTCGGGGACGGCACGGTCGGTCTCGAGGACCTGGCGGAGTCTGGAGGCGTACGTGCGCACCGTTCCCACGGCACGGGCGGGCGGGTCGTCTCCCCACAGCGCGTCCACCAGGCCGTCGACCGACAGCGTCCGGCCCCGGCCGAGCAGCAGCGCGGCGAGCATCGCGCGCTGCTGCGGGCCGCCGAGCGCCAGCTCTCGGGCGCCGCGCCAGGCGCGGACGGGCCCGAGGACGGCGAAGCGCGGCGCGGGGGTGCTCACAGCAGTGGAGTCTCTCATCCGGATTTGACGATCTTCGATGCGACCAGCGGGCCGACGCCCGCCGGGCCGCCGTTTATATCGCCGCATATGGTGCTTTGCAATGGAAATGCTCCCGGTTCCGCTCACGTTCGCCGTCCTCGGCCCCCCTCGGGCCTGGCGCGGCGGCGCCGAGCTGCCCCCGGGACCGCCCCAGCAGCGCGCCGTGCTGGCCGCGCTGCTGCTCAGGGAGGGCCGGCCCGCCACCGCGCAGGAACTCGTCGACGCCGTCTGGGGCGAGGACCCGCCGCGCCGCGCGGTCGGCGCGCTGCGCACCTACGCCGCGCGGCTGCGCCGCCTGCTGGAACCCGCGGCGGACGGCGCGTACGAGGTCCTGGTGTCGGTCGGCGACGGGTACGCCCTGCGCGTCCCGGACGGCGCACTGGACGCCACCGCGTTCGAGCGCGACATCGCCGCCGCCGAGCGCGCCCGCGCCGCCGGCCGCCCGGCGGAGGCCAGGGACCTGCTGCGCGCCGCGCTGGCCCGCTGGCGCGGCGAGCCGCTGGCGGGCGTGCCCGGCCCGTACGCGGGGGCGCACCGGCTCCGGCTGCTCGAACGCAGGCTGGCCGCCGTCGAGACCCGGCTCGGCCTCGATCTGGAGCTGGGCGGCGGCGCGGAGCTCGTCCCTGAGCTGACCGCGCTGGTCGCCGAGCATCCGCTGCGCGAGCGGCTGCGCGGCCTGCTGATGCTCGCGCTGCACCGCGCGGGCCGGCACGCGGAGGCCCTGGACGTGTACGCCGAGACCCGCCGCACGCTGGTCGACGACCTGGGCATCGAGCCCGGCCGCGACCTGTCGGACCTGCACCGCCGGCTGCTGTCCGCGCCCGCCGGACCGGCCGGGCCGGAGCCGCCCGCCGTGCCGCCGGCCGGGCCGCCCTCCGGGAGGAGGCTGCCGGCGCAGCTGCCCGGCGACGTCCCCGACTTCACCGGCCGCGGGCGGCTCGTCGGCGAGCTGCGCGGGACGCTGCTCGCCGCACCCCGCCGCGCCGTCGCGGTCACCGCGCTGTCGGGGCCGGGCGGGGTCGGCAAGACGGCGCTGGCGCTGCATGTCGCGCACCAGGTCAGGGACGGCTTCCCGGACGGCCAGCTCTACATCGACCTGCGCGGCGCCGGCGACGACCCGGCCGACCCGCATCCGGTGCTGGGCGCGTTCCTGGAGGCCCTCGGGGTGGAGCGGAACGCGATCCCGGCCGGGCTGCCCGAGCGGGCCGCCCTCTACCGCACCCGGCTGGCCGGGCGGCGCGTCCTGGTCCTGCTGGACGACGCCCGCGACGCCCGCCAGGTCAGGCCGCTGCTGCCCGGCTCACCGTCCTGCGCGGTACTGATCACCAGCCGGTCCAAGCTGGGCGGGCTGGGCGCCCGGCCGCTGGACCTCGACGTGATGGAGCCCGCCGAGGCGCGGGCGCTGGCCGCCCGGATCGTGGGGGCCGAGCGGCTGGACGCCGAGCCCGCCGCCACCGCCGAGCTGCTGGCGGCCTGCGGGCGGCTGCCGCTCGCGGTGCGGATCGTGGCCGCCCGGCTGGCCGCGCGCCCGTCCTGGACGGTGGCGGCACTGGCGGCCCGGCTGGCCGACCGCCGCCGCCGGCTGGCCGAGCTGCGGGTCGCCGACCTCGCCGTGGAGGCCGCGTTCCAGCTCGGCTACAACCAGCTCGACCCGGCACGGCGGCGGGCGTTCCGGCTGCTCGCGCTGGCGGAGGGCCCGACGGTCTCCGGCGACGCCGCCGCGGCGCTGCTCGGCCTGCCGCTCACGGACGCCGAGGAGCTGTGCGAGTCGCTGGTCGACGTCAGCCTGCTGCGCTCGCCCACCGCCGGCCGGTACCGCTACCACGACCTGCTGAAGCTGTACGCGCGGCAGCGGGCCGAGCGCGACGAGCACCCGGACGACGCGGCCGCCGCCCTGCACC
Source organism: Spirillospora sp. NPDC029432 (assembly GCF_040703975.1). Taxonomy (NCBI): domain Bacteria; kingdom Bacillati; phylum Actinomycetota; class Actinomycetes; order Streptosporangiales; family Thermomonosporaceae; genus Spirillospora; species Spirillospora sp. NPDC029432. The sequence goes on along the minus strand of NZ_JBEZWH010000021.1, from coordinate 99,601 downwards.
GGCTGTTCCACTTCTACCTGGCCACCGCCCGCCGCGCGCACCTGCTCGTCGAGCCCGGCGACGGCCGGGCCCGCAACGCGCTGCTCCCGGCCGCGGCGCCCGGCCTGGAGTTCGCCGGCCCGGAGGCGGCGCGGGACTGGTTCTTCGCCGAGGCGCCCGCGCTGTTCGCCGTGATCGGCCAGGCCGCCCGCACCGAGGCGGCGCTCCCGCTAGCGGCGGACCTGCTGCTGCTGACCGGCACCTTGGTCGACTCGGGCGTGCATGCCCGGGAGTGCGAGCGGGCCGCGTACGCGGTGATCGACGCCGCGTGGGAGCTCCGCGACCCGCACGGCGAGGGCCGCGCCCACCTGCACCTGGGCGAGATCTACTACAACGCCGACCGGCTGGACGACGCCCGCGCGGTGAGCGAGGTGGCGCTGCGCCGCGGGCGGGAGACCGGCGACGTCTGGCTCGCCGCCACCGCGCTGGTCCTGCTCGGCCGCTGCGCGTTCATGGCCGGGCGGCGGGAGGAGTCGCTGCGCCGCCACATCGAGGCGCTGGACGCGTTCCGCAAGCTCGGCGACCGGCACGGGGAGGGCCGTGCGCTGGGCTCCCTGGCCCGCGCGCTGCTCGCCCTCGGCCGCCCCGACGAGGCCCTCGCCGCCGCCGAGCACGGCGTGGCGCTGCTCCGCGAGCACGGCGGCGGCCACCGCCGCGGGTACGCCCTCTACCAGCTCGGGATCGTCCTGGACGGCGCCGGCCGCGGCCCGGAGGCGATGGCCTGCCTGGGGAAGGCGCGCGACGCGTTCCGGGCGCACCGCAACCGGCGGTGGGAGGGGCTGGCGATGTTCCGGATCGCCGAGACGCGGCTCCGCCTCGGCCGCCCCTGCGAGGCGGCCCTGGCGGCCGAGGAGGCCGAGGAGGCGCTGCGCGTCCTCCGCGAGACCGGGCACGTCTGGGGCCAGGGGCAGGCGCTGCGCGTCCTCGCCGACGCCCTGGACGGCACGGACCCCGCCGCCGCCCGCACGCACCGCGGCCAGGCGCTGCGGCTGTTCGAGCGGATCGGTGTCGCCGACGCCGAGGCCCTCCGCGGCCGCGTGGCGACCTAGCCCGATATCCGTTCGCGTATCGGTTTCTGACCCATCACCATATTGGACCCTTCTCGCCTGGATCTGGTCTGCTCTCTCCGTGATCGTCGCCGCTCCCGCCTCCGCCTCCGCGCCCGCCTCCGGTCCCGCCCCGCCCGGGGCGGGCGACCGGCGGGTGATCGTGACGATGGTCGCCGTCCAGTTCGCCACTTGCGTGGGCTTCTTCGGGGTGATGGCGCACCTGGTCGCGCACCTGCGGCACGACCTGCACCTGCTGGCCGGCACGGTCGGGCTGATCATGGGGGTGCGGCTCGGCGTCCAGTACGTGCTGCTGCTGCCGGTCGGCGCGGTCACCGACCTGCTCGGGCCGCGCCGTACCGGTGTGCTCGCCTGCGCCCTGCGCGCGCCCGGCTTCGTGCTGCTGGGGACGGCGACCGAGACCGGCCCGCTGCTCGCCGCGGCCGTGGTCATCGGCGCGGGCGGCGCGCTCTACAACCCCGCCGCCCAGAGCCTGCTGGCGGGCGTGTCCCCGGAGCGCCGCGCCGCGGGATTCGCCGCGTACGTCGCGACCCAGCACATCGGGACGATCGCGGGCCCGCTCGTGGGCCTCGGCCTGCTGGCCACCGGTCCCGGCTTCCCCATGGTCACGGGCGCGGCCGGCGCCACCTGGGTGGTCGCCGGCGTCCTGTTCCTCCTCATGCCGCGCGGCACGCGGCAGGCCGCGCCGCCGCGCCCCCGCGACGTCCTCACCGGGGTGCGGGCGGTGCTCCGCGACCGCCGGTTCCTGCTGTTCGCGGTGATGACCGCGCCCACGACGCTGCTCGCCAACCACATCATGACCGCCGTGCCGAACCTCGGTTTCGCCTCCGGCGTGGCGACGCTGTCGTTCAGCGCGATGGCCGCCGTCGCGGCCGCCGCCCAGCCGTTCGTCGCCGCCGGGGGGCGCGGCGAGCACCCCTGGGTGCTGCGCGCCGGCCTGCTGTGCGCGGCGGCGGCGTTCCTGGTGCTCGCACCGCTGGACGGCACGGAGAACGGCCCGCTGGTGCTGGCCGCCCTGCTCAACGGCGTCGCGAACGGCCTGGTGCAGCCGTCGATCTTCCAGCGCGCCGCCCGGCACGCCCCGCCCGGCCGCTTCGGCTCGTACTACGGCGTGCTGGCGTCGTTCGCGGGCCTGTTCGCGTGCGCGGGCGACCTGGTGATCGGCCGCCTGTTCGATCTCGGCCCGGCAGGCGCGGCCGGCGCGCTCACCGGCGTCGCCGCGTTCGCGCTGGTGGCGGCGTTCGGCACGCGGGGGCCGTGATGGGCGGGCGGCCATATCCGGATTGCTATGATCCCTGCTCGTGAATCTGGTGGGGCACCTCCGGTGCTTCGTCGTCGTGGCCGAGGAGCTCCACTTCGGCCACGCCGCCGAGCGGCTGGGGATGGCGCAGCCGCCGCTCAGCCAGCGGATCCAGCGGTTGGAGAGGGAACTGGGCGTACGGCTGTTCGACCGGTCGAGCCGCCGGGTGGAGCTCACCGCGCCGGGACGGCTGCTGCTGGACGAGGCGCGCGAGTTCCTCGCCCGCGCCGACCGCATCTACTCGCTGGCCGACCGGGCGCGGGCCGGCGGGTCCGGCGCGCTGCGGGCCGGGCTGCCGCCGGGGCTCGGCGGGGACGTGGTCGCGGCGCTGATCGCGGCGTTCCGCGACCGGCATCCCGAGCTGCGCCTGGACCTGCGCGAGCTGCCGACCGGCGAGCAGGTGCGGGCGCTCGCCGACGGGCTCCTGGACGTCGGGGTGCTGCGGCATCCCGCCGACACCCGCGGCCTCACCCTGGGGCCGCTGCTGGGCCAGCCCGTCGGGGTGCTGCTGCCCGAGCCGGCCGCCGCGGGCGAGGTGCACCTGCCCGATCTCGCGGGCCGCGACCTGGTCGTCTTCCCCCGGGACGAGGCGCCGGGCGCGTACGACGAGCTGCTGGTCACCTGCCGGCGGCACGGGTACGACCCGCCGGCCGTGCACGAGGCGGGCAACCCGCAGTTCGCGCTCGGCCTGGTCCTGGCCGGGACGGCGGTCGCGCTCACGCCCCGTACGGCGGAGGCTCCCGGGGTGGTGTGGCGGCCGCTGGCCGGCGAGCCGCTGACCCTGCGCACGTCCTGCGCGTGGCGGCGCGACGACGGCGCGGTCGCCGAGTTCTCGGCGGTCGCGACGGCCGTGCTGCGGCGCGAGGCCGGGATGCGGACGATCGAGCGGCCGCCCGCCCGGCGGGTCCTGCCGCGGCCGGACGCGGGGTTCCTGGCATGACCGCCGCGACGAGCCCGGACCGGGCCGGGGAGCGCATCGAGGACCACTTCCGCGGGGTGGGCGTCACCGGCCACCTGTACGCGGCGGACATCGACACCGGCCGCGAGATCGCCGTGCGCGGCGACGCGCCGGTCGTGCTCGCGTCGGTGTTCAAGGTCCCGCTGCTGGTCACGCTGCACCGGCTGGCGGCCGCGGGCGCGTTCGACCTCGCGGAGGCCGTGACGCTGCCCCCGGACGGCCGGACGAGCGGCCCCACCGGGATCTCGGTGATGCTGGACGAGGTGCGGATGTCGCTGCGCGACCTGTCCGCCCTGATGATCACGGTGAGCGACAACGCGGCGGCCGACGTCCTGTACGCCAAGGTGGGCCCGGGGGCGGTGAACGCCGCGATGGACGATCTGGGCCTGCACCGCACGCGCGTCGTCGCCGACGGCCGCGAGCTGCACGACGTCCTGCTGCGCGACGCGGGCGTCACCGACTTCGCGGACCTGTGGGACCGGCTGGACGAGCCGGGCGTGCTGCCCGCGCTGCGGGTGCTGGACCCCGAGCGGACCAACCGGAGCACGCCGCGGGAGATCTCCCGGCTGCTGTCGTCCATCTGGCGGGACGAGGCCGCCCCGGCGGACGCCTGCGCGCAGATGCGGCGCCTCTTCGGCCTCCAGGTGTGGCCGCACCGGCTCTCGTCCGGCTTCCCGTTCGACGACGTCCGGGTCAGCGGCAAGACCGGGACCCTGCCCACCATCCGGAACGAGGTGGGCGTCGTCGAGTACCCCGACGGCGGCCGCTACGCGGTCGCGGTCTTCACCCGCTCGCTGGGCACGGGCGCGGTGATGCCCGAGGTCGACGCCGCCATCGGCACCACCGCCCGCATGGCCGTCGAGGCGCTGCGCTCCTGACGCCACCGGCCCCTAGCGGCGGCGGTCGAGTTCGTCCAGGAGGGCGTGGTCGAGCGGGGCGCAGGGCTCGGCCACGAGGGTGCCCCGGAACGCGCGGCGCGGCACGGCGGCCCCGCCGATCTCGATGAACACGCCGCTGCAGTCCTGGTAGAAGGCTCCCCCGCGCTCGAACAGGTGGACGAGCGGGTCGTACGGGTCCGGCAGGTCGGGCAGCTCCGCGCCGTGCTCCCGGAGGGCCGCGAAGTCGAGGGCGGCGAGGCACATCTTCGCGGCCGCCTGCGACGTGGACAGGTACGGGGGCAGGGCCTCCCGGACGCGCTCCACCGTCCCGGCGCCGGCCCGCACGTCGCCGCCGGCCAGCGCGGCCACGTCGAGGAACGGCCCGCCGCCGGGCCGCCCGAAGTGGTCGAGCCACCAGGCCGAGCGGCGGCAGAACTCCTTGAACAGCGCCACCCGGGAGCGGACCCGGTCCGGGCCGTCCGGCCACTCGACCGACCAGTCGACGGCGACCAGGCGGTCGGCCAGCGCCGTGACCGGCCCCGCCGCGGCGGGGCCGGTCACGGGCGGACCGGTCACGGGCGGGCCGGTCACGGGCGGGCGCCGGTGATCACGGCGACGGCCTCGACCTCGACGAGCTGGGCGTCGTACCCGAGGACGGTCACGCCAAGCAGCGTGCTCGGCGCGTCGTGGTCGCCCATGTGCGCGCGGACGACGTCCCACGCCTCCGTCAGGTCCTCCTGGCGGGACGACGCCACGTACACGGTGGTCTTGACGATGTCGGTCAGCGAGGCCCCGGCGGCCTCCAGCGCGGCGGTCAGGTTGCGCATCACCTGGCGGGCCTGGCCGGCGTAGTCGCCGGGCGCGACCGTGGCGCCGGCGGTGTCGAGGGGGCAGGCACCGGCCGTCCAGACGGCGCGTACGGGGGTCTCCGCCTCCGCCGCGTAGGCGTAGTCGACGGTCTGGGCGAGGTCGGGATTGCGGATCAGGCGGACGCCATTGGTCATGATCCATTCCTAGCGTGCGGGCCCGGGGCGGGGCGAACGGGTTTTCCCGTTCGCCCCGTTCTTGGCGGCATGGGCGATCGGTATCGTGTGGCGCGCCGGAGGTGGAGACGCTCACATGCCTGAACAGTTGGTGCTCGCGGGCCGCTACCGCCTGCTCGAACGGCTCGGCAGCGGCGGCATGGGCACGGTCTGGGCCGCGACGGACGAGACGCTCCGCCGGGAGGTGGCGGTCAAGGAGATCGTCTTCCCCGAGGAGCTGTCCGCGGAGCAGCGCCGCGTCGCCGTCGAGCGCGCGCAGCGGGAGGCCCGCGCGGCCGCCCTCATCGACCACCCCAGCGTGATCACCGTCCATGACGTCGTGGTCGAGGACGACCGCCCGTGGCTGGTGATGGAGCTGGTCCGCGGCGTCTCGCTGGAGCAGCTGGTACGGCGGCACGGGCCGCGCCCGCCCGCGATGGCCGCCCGCGTCGGCCTCCAAGTGCTGGACGCGCTCCAGGCCGTCCACGCCAAGGGGATCGTCCACCGCGACGTGAAGCCGAGCAACGTGCTGCTGGCCGACGACGGGCAGCGCGTCGTGCTCGCCGACTTCGGCATCGCGAGCGTGGACAGCGACCCGTCCCTCACCAAGAGCGGCACGTTCGTCGGCTCGCCCGGCTACGTCGCGCCCGAGCGGCTGCGCGAGCGGCCGGTGGGCCCCGAGTCGGACCTGTGGTCGCTGGGCGCCACGCTCTACATGGCGGTGGAGGGCCGCGGGCCGTTCGAGCGCGAGAGCCACATGGCCTCGCTCGGCGCCGTCCTCACCCAGGAGCCCGACCCGCCGCGGCAGGCGGGCTCGCTGGCCCCCCTCCTCTGGTACCTGCTGCAGAAGGAGCCCGCGGCGCGGCTGCCCGTCGACGCCGTCCGGCAGGTGCTGCGGAACGTCGCGGACGGGAAGCCGTCGGGCCTGCGCGACCCGGTCCCGCCGCCCATGGCCGCCGTACCGGCAGGTCCGCCGCCGTCCCCGCCCGGGCGCGGGTCCCGCCTGTGGATCCCGGTGGCGTCCGGCGCGGCGGTCCTCGTGCTGGCCGCGGCCACCATCGGCGCGGCCGTCGCCATGTCAGGGGACGACGGCCCGGACGCCTCCGAACCGCCGCCCAAGCCGGAGTCCGCGGCGCCCGCGCCGCCCCCGTCCTCCGCCTCGCCGAGCGCGGCGGCCGTCGACCTGTGCGGGCTCCTGACGGACGGCCAGATCGGCCGCCTGTTCCCGGCCGGAACGCCCGAACGGGGACGCGAGGAGGGCGAGAGCTGCTTCTGGACCACCTCCAAGCACGGCCTGAGCGTGGACGACGAGAGCAGCATCGGCTCCGCCGAGCCGCCCGACTCCGAAAGCGCGGCCCACAACCGGTTCGTGAGCATGCGGAACGCGCGGACGCGCGCGTCCGACGACGTCTACTGGGGCTGGACGGAGATCGGCGTCCGGCACGTCCGGGCGAGCCAGTCCGCGGCCCGCACCGTCACCGGCATCGGCGACGAGGCGTTCGCCTACACGGCCACCGGCATGACCGAGCCCATGGACAAGGCCTACGTCGTCTTCCGGGCGGGGAAGGTCGTGCTGTCGGTCATGTACGCGTACGAGCGCGGCGCGAGCTCCCCTGAGAAGGCGTCCCAGGCGGCCCGGTGGATGGCGCGGAACCTGGCCGGGCGGGCATGACCGGGGAGCGCGTGCTCGCCGGCCGCTACCGGCTCGTCCAGAAGCTCGGCCAGGGCGCCATGGGCATCGTCTGGCGGGCCCGGGACGAGACGCTCGGGCGGGACGTCGCGGTGAAGGAGCTGCTGCTCGCCCAGCGGCTCGGCCCGCGGGAGCGCGAGCAGGCGGCGCAGCGCGCCATGCGGGAGGCCCGCGCGGCGGCGCTCCTCAAGCACAAGTCGATCGTCACCGTGCACGACGTCGTCCTCGACGAGGGCCGACCGTGCATCGTCATGGACTTCCTTCCCGGCCGCTCCCTGGACGCCGTGGTGGCGAAGGAGGGCCCGATGCCGCCCGACCGGGCGGCGCGCGTCGGCCTCGACATCCTGGCCGCGCTCGGCGTCGCGCACGCGCGGGGCGTCCTGCACCGCGACGTCAAGCCCGCCAACATCTTCCTGCGGGACGACGGCCGCGCCGTCCTCACCGACTTCGGGCTCGCCTTCCTGGAGGGCGACACGCCCCTCACGCAGGAGGGGTACCTGGTCGGCTCCCCCGCCTTCATGGCGCCCGAACGCGTCCGGCACGAGCCCAGCGGCCCCGCGTCCGACCTGTGGTCCCTGGGCGCGACGCTGTACGCGCTCACGGAGGGGCGGACACCGTTCTCCCGGACGTCCCTCATGGGGACGCTGGGCGCCGTGCTGACGGAGGAGCCGGCACCACCGAGGTCGGCCGGGCCGCTGACCCCCGTCATCCTGGGCCTCCTCGTCAAGGATCCGGCCGGGCGGCTGACCGCCGAGCGGGCCGCGGAGGCCCTGCGCGCCCTGGCCGCGGGCGAGCCGACGCTCCCTTCGACGCCGCTCCCGCCGGGCCCGGGGGCGTTCCCCGCCGTCCCGCAGCGGCTTACCGTCCCGGCCGCCGCGCCTCCCCCGAAGCGCAGGCGGTGGGGGCGGATCAGCGCGGCCGTGGTGGCCTGCCTCGCCGCGGCGGCCGCGGTGGAGTACGCCGCCGGCCTCGTGCTGGACGCCGGCCCCGGCGATCCCGGGACGGAACGGCCGCGGGCCACGGCGAGCGGCGGCGCGTCCCCGACCGCGTCCGCGACCGCGTCCGTGCGCTTCGCGGCCCCGCCGTCCCCCTGCGGCCTCATCACCGCCGAGCAGGCGACCCTGCTCGTCCCGTCGTTCTTCACCTCGAACGGTTCCGGCAGGGACGCGACCGGGACGAGCAGGTCCTGCTCCTGGTCGACCGGCGCCCTCGCCGACGGGGACGACAGCCTGGACGTCGAGGTGCGGGCCGCCTCCGGCGTCGCGGACGCCCGCCGCGAGTTCGGGGAGCAGCGCCGCGACGCCACCGCGGTCACCAAGGTCACCAATATCGGCGGCCTGGGAGAGGCGGCGTTCGCCCACGATGCCGCCGGCGACTCAATAGTCTTCTTCCTCGTCGACAACCTCACCGTCGAGGTGCGATACGAGTCCAAGAGGCTCGACCCCTACCGGCAGGCCGTCAAGGCCGCCCGCTGGGTCCACGCGTCGATCGAGGACGGACATCGATGAGCGAGCCGCCGCCCAGGTCCCCCTGGGCCGATCCCGCCTACGCCCCGCCGGCGCAGGCGCGGCCGCCCGCGTACGGTGCGCCGCAGCAGTACGGGCCGCCGCACGGGCCGCCGCAGTACGGGGCGCCGTACGGGATCCCGCCCGCCCCGCCCGAGGTCCCCGGACTCGGGTCTCCGGGCCGGCGGCTGGTCGCCCGGCTCATCGACATGGCGATCTCCGTGACCGCCGCCGTCACGGGCGCCGCCGTCCTGGCGGCCACGACGGCGGACGCGGACGGCGAGATCCCGCCGCCCGCGATCGTCGGGATGTTCGTGATCATCCTGGGCGGCATCTGGGGGTACGAGGCCGTCCAGCTCGCCGTATGGGGCCGCACGCTGGGCAAGCGGGTGATGAAGCTGCGCGTGGCGCCCAAGAGCGACATCGACGCCCCGCTGTCCGGCGGCCGCGGCCTCGGGCGCGCGGCGGCGTACCCGCTGCTGTTCACCGTCATCGGGGCGCTCCCGCTGATCGGCCTGGTCAACACGCTCAACGTCCTGTGGCACCTGTGGGATCGGCCGCTGCGCCAGTGCCTGCACGACAAGGTGGCCGGCACGGTGGTCGTGGACGCGCGCGTCCGTCCCTGAGAATGCGTTCCGGGCGCCCATTCGCATTTCGATCTTGACTCGCACGCCGGTTTCGACTGGGTCTGACGGAAACGGTCACCTCTGGACATCCCGGTCGATACGATCGGGCGTCACGGTGAGCGGCTTTCGTATCGAAGGTGGCGTCACATGCATGATCTGCCGGCTTTCTCGTCCGCCTCGTACGCGATGCCTCCGGTGCGCACCCCGGCGTTCGCCGCGGTGGACGCCGCGTTCCCCGCTCCCGTACGGCGGCTGGCGGCGCGCGCGATCGACCTCGCGGCGGTGCTGACCGGATCGGCGCTGCTGGCCTGGGGGGCCGTCGCCGCCACCGGCCAGGGGCCCGCCGTGCTGCTGGCGGCCATGCTGACGGCGGCGCTCGCGGCCGGGTTCGCCTACGAGGCGGTCTCCCTGGCCGGCTGGTCGCGGACCCCCGGCAAGCGGCTGCTCGGGCTGCGGGTCGTCGGGGCGGACGGGGCGCCGCTGAGCCGCCGCACGGCCGTCCTGCGGGCCGCCGACTTCCCGCTGGGCGTGGCGGTCGCGGGACTGGTCCCCGTCCTCGGGCAGATCCTCTGGGTGCTGGACGGGCTCTCGCTGCTGTGGGACCGGCCCCGGCGGCGGTGCTGGCACGACCGGCTCGCCGGAACGGTCGTCATCGGGGCCGGCGCCCGGCTCCGTACCGCGGGTCCGGCGGAACCGGTGCCCGCGCCGCCCGGACGCCGGCTGGCGGCGCGGCTGCTCGACCAGATCGTCGTGGCCGTCCCCGCCGGCGGGCTGGCCGCGCTCTGGGCCGCCGCGGCGGGCTGGCCGGCCCTCCGCACCGGCGCCGGCGGCGTCCTGATCTACGCGGCGTGCCTGGTCGCGTACGAGGGCGCCCTGTCTGCGGCGTACGGCGGGACGCCCGGCAAGCTGCTCCTGGGGCTGCGGGTCCGGGACGCGGCGGGCGGGCGGCTCTCCCCGGGACGGGCGTTCGGGCGGGCGCTCTGCTTCCCGCTGGTGTTCCCGTTCGTCCCGGTGCTGGGCGCCCTCGACGTCCTGTGGGCGCTGTGGGACCGCCCGTCCCGGCAGTGCCTGCACGACAAGGCGGCGAGCACCGTGGTCATCCGAAGATAGCGGTCCGAAACCGACATTAGGATCGCGCGTACGCCCTCGACGAACGCGCGGACAGGCCGGGGTTCAGGGCAGTTCAATGGGGCGATGGGAGGGCGCCGTACGGCGCCGGTGAAGAACTCAGGCGGTTCGGAACCATAGGCTGTTACCCCGGTTTTGTTCACTCTTGGGGAGAATGCGTTGCGGCTGCCGGAGCATCTGGAGCTACTGCTCACCGACGAGCCGGTCCTCGACGTCTACTCGTACGGTCCCTGGCGGGTGCCCGGCGGGCTGTTCGAGGAGATCGCCGGGCGGATCGACGCGCTCGCGGCCGACCCGCGCTGCGCCGGGCTCACCACCGACGAGCACAAGCTGCTGACGCTGCCGGCCTCGCTGGTCACGGCGGAGATCTTCGGGATCCTGGCGTTCCTGCCCGGCGGCGGGGCGATCAAGGCGGGCTCGTGGTCGCAGCTGCCCGAGCGGCTGCTGCACCGGCACCTGCTCAACCCCGGCCCGCTGAGCACCCGGATGACCCGCTGGGACGCGCCGGGCGGCCGGTGGCGGCCGCCGGTCGACTGGCTGATCGAGGCGCCCGACCGGGAGCTGGCGATCACGCTGGCCCGCGAGTGCCTGGAGGCCCTGGAGGGCATCGAGCCGCTGGACGAGCGGCGCCGCGCCCTCCTGCGGCTGTACGAGAGCCCGCCCGAGTGCGACGTCAACCTGGCCAAGATGGAGCTGCGCGAGCACTGGCACGCCCACGCCGGCGAGGAGATCCTCACCGCCGTGCCCGAGCTGATGGGCCCGGTCGGCTACCTGGAGTGGGTCTCGGCCGGGCTGCTCGCCGCGTACGAGCACCTGGCGAGCGTCGCGCCGCGCGACGAGACGGTCGAGACGCACCTGATCCAGCTGCTGCTCCAGGGCAGCATGGAGCACGTGCCCGCCGAGCTGTCGGCGGCGCTGGGCGAGGACCGCTACCAGGAGCTCCAGGCGCGCTTCACGGCCGAGCGGCGCGGCTTCAAGCCGGGCCCGTGGCAGGAGCGCACCCGCGCCTGGCTGGTGCGGGCGCTGGCGGCGGGCGCGGCCGACGCGTGCCGGGCCTGGCTGGACATGGCGATGCGGTGGATCGCGATCGTGCAGGGGCTGCCCGGCGACCCGTGGTTCCCCAAGCCGGAGTGGATCCCGGTCGGGCAGTTCCAGACCGACCTGCGGCGGCTGTACGTCCCCCGCCGCAGGATCGTCAACCCGCTGGTGGACCGGCTGAAGGTCGCGCCCGCCGCCGCGGCCCCCGGAACGGGCACCGCCGCGGCGCCCGCGGTCGCCGACGTGACCAGCACGCTGGTCGGGCAGCCCGAGGTCTCCCGGGTGCTGGCGGAGCTGGGCCGCGGCGAGGGGCCCGTCCGGCTGCTGATCGCCGGCCCGGACGGCACCGGCAAGCGGGACGCCGCCCAGGAGGTCGCCCGGTCGCTCAACCTGGGCCGCGACCCCGTCTGGCTGACCGACAACCTGTTCGCCGGGCAGCGGCTCTCGGACGCGGTCGCCAAGCTGCACGCCGACACCCGCGACTGCGCGGGCGAGCGGGTGCTGATCATCGAGGGCCTGGACGGGATCGTCACCGACCCCGGCAACGGCGAGGCCCTCGCGGGCGAGCTGCACCGGCTGCTGGCCGTGCACCCCGAGCTGAGCCTGGTGGCGCTGTGCGACGCGGGCGGCGAGGAGCGCATCCGCGAGGTCGATCCGGTGCTGACGCACCGGTTCCGCGTCGCCCGCACGCGGCCGTTCGACGAGGCGGCGCACGCCGAGCTGTTCCGCCGCGCCCTGAAGGAGCGCGGCGCGCGGGCCACCCGGCACGCCCTCGCCGCGGCCGGCACGCTGCTCGCGGCGACCCCGCCGGTGCAGACGCTCCGCAACGCCCGGCTCGCCCCGTACCTGGCCGACCTGGTCGTCGAGGCGGTACGGGCCCGTACCGAGGACGGCGCGGAGCCGGTGATCGGCAAGCGCGACATCCCGGCCACGCTGGACACCGCGCAGAGCGCGGGCGACCCGATGACCGAGCTGCGCGAGCTGACCGGGCTGGAGACGGTCAAGCAGGAGATCGGGCTGCTGGTCGCGGAGACCCGGGCGGCGCGGCTGCGCAGCGACTCCGGGCTGCGGATCAGCGCCCCGACCCGGCACATGGTCTTCACCGGCAATCCCGGGACGGGCAAGACGATGGTGGCCCGGCTGCTCGGCCGGATCTACAAGAAGCTCGGCGTGCTGTCGTCCGGGCATGTGGTGGAGGCGTCCCGCGCCCACCTGGTCGGCGAGTACATCGGCCAGACCGCGCCGCGCACCCGCCGGCTGGTCGAGCGGGCGATCGGCGGCGTGCTGTTCATCGACGAGGCGTACACGCTCACCCAGTCGCCGCTGAAGAGCGACTACGGGCACGAGGCGATCGCCGAGCTGGTCAAGCTGATGGAGGACCACCGGGACGACCTGGTGGTGGTCGTGGCGGGCTACCAGCGGGAGATGGCCGAGTTCCTGGCCGCCAACCCGGGGCTGGACTCGCGGTTCCCCAAGCAGCTGCACTTCCCCGACTACACCGACGACGAGCTGGTCGCGGTGTTCGAGCAGCTGGCGGGCGCCGACGGCTTCCGGCTCGCACCGGGGACGACCGACCTGCTGCGGACGACGCTGCGCCGCGTGCCGCGCGGGTCCTCGTTCGGCAACGGGCGCCTGATGCGCAACCTGCTGGACGTCGCGGTGGCCAAGCAGGCGCAGCGGATCGCCTCGGCGGAGCGGGACGTGCGGCGGGCCGAGAAGAACGGCGCCACGCCGGCAGGGGCCGGCGGGAAGAAGCCGTCCGGGAAGAAGCCGTCCGGGAGGAAGCCCGCCGGGAAGCCCGCGTCCCCCAGCAAGGAGGACCTGGTCACGTTGAAGGCCGACGACCTGCCGCCGTTCCTGGACCATCCGGAGGAGCTGTTCGGCCTCTACCTGTGACCGCAGGGCTTTGGGCGGGGCATCTGGGGGGAATGTCGTAATTGCGAGTCCCGGGCCCGCAGCTTCCCCGCCCGCACGCCCGACGGCGAGGAGGCCCGGCATGCCCGCCCCCGGTGACGACCGCCCGCCCCCCGGCAGGCTGCCCGCGGTACTGCGCGACATGGCCGCGCACGAGGCCGCCCGGCTGCGCGACGGCACCCTCCCGTGGACCTGGTGGCTGGAGCGCGCCGCGCGCTTCGGGCAGCGGTACGGCTTCACCGACACGCTGCTGATCGCGGCGCAGTGGCGGGCCGCCACCGACGTCCGCCCGTACGCCGCCTGGCTCTCGGCCGGCCGCCAGGTCCGGAAGGGCGAGACCGCGATCCGCCTCCTGTCGCCGGCGCCCGGCGGCGGGCTCGGCTCGGTCTTCGACATCGCCCAGACGGACGGGCTCCCCCTCGCGCCCCATCCGCCGGCCCCGCCGTCCGAGGTCCGCGCGGCGCTCGCCGCGCTGGCGTCCCGGCACGGGGTCCCGGTCCCGCCGGCCGCGGCCGGCGACGTCCAGGCCGTCACCCAGCTCGGCCACCGGCTGGCCCACGTCCTGGCCCACGGCGGCGGGCCCGGCGGCTGCCACGGGGTGCGGCGGGTGGAGGCCGACTCGGTGGCGTACCTGGTGCTGCGGCACTTCGGGCTGGAGACCGGGCACCTGCGGTTCCCGGCGGGCGCCGCGCCGTACGCCATCGCCGGCGTGGGCGACCGGATCGTCCGCACCGCCCGGCGGATCTGCGCGGCCGACCCGTCCCGCCGGGCGCTCACGGCGGCGGCGCACCGCTTCTTCCGGGCCCGGCTGGAGGACGGCTGGGTGCCCGGCTACCTCGCCGGACGCGGCTTCGCGCGCGCCGTCCAGCGGCGCTGGGGCCTCGGGTACGCGCCGCCGGGACCGCGCGCGCTGACCGACCACCTGCGCGCCGGCGGGCACGGCGACGAGGCGATCGTCGCCGCCGGGCTGGCGCGCCGCGACCGGTCCGGCGGCGTCCGCGACATGTTCCGCGACCGCGCGATGTTCCCGATCCGCACCGCCGGCGGGACGGTCGCCGGCTTCATCGGGCGCCGCGCCGACGGCGGCCCCGGGCCCAAGTACCTCAACGGGCCCGACACCGGCTCGTTCCACAAGGGCGAGCTGCTCTACGGCCTGTACGAGTCGCGCGGGCGGCTGCGCGGCGGCGGGGCGCGTCCGGTGGTCGTCGAGGGCCCGCTGGACGCGATCGCCGTCGCCCTGGCCGCGCCCGGGCACGCGGCCGTGGCGACGCTGGGGCTGTCGCTGACGGCCGCGCAGCTCGCCGCGCTGGGCCAGGTGGCGGCCCTCGACCGGACGGGCCTGGTCGTCGCCCTGGACGGCGACGCGGCCGGGCGGACGGCGACGCGGCGGCTGTGGGAGACGCTGGCCGGGGTCGGCGGCCCGCTGGACGCCGTACGGCTCCCCGCCGGCACCGACCCCGCCGACGTCCTGCGCGACCGGGGCCGCGCGGCCGTGCGGGACGCCCTGGCCGCGCCGGAACCCCTCATCGACCTGGCCGTCGACGCGGCGATCGGGACCCGCGGCGGGGCCCTGGAGACCGCCGAGGAGAGGCTCGCGGCGGTACGTTCGGCGGCGGCCGTGATCGCGCGGGGCCGGCCGGCCGAGGCGGCGCGGCAGGTGGCCCGGGTCGCCGCCCTCGCGAACGTGCCGTACGACCTCGTCACCGGCGAACTGGTCACCGCCGTCTGCAACTCTCAGTAGTCGCACGACCACTGAGCGCACGCGATCCACCGCTCGTCTACGATCCCGCGATCGGCGCGAACCTACGCGCCGGTACGCAATAGCTTCATCGCGCCCTGCGAAGGAGCTCGCCCGGCTCCCCTGTGGGGGGCGGGCGGCGGCACCGGTTCCTGCCGCCGCTCTAAGGAGCCGGCGATCACGCCCGCGCGCAGGGCGGGGGGACGGGGTCACGGCGGCCGGTTGATGGCGCGCACCGGTCGCCGTGACCCTACGCCTCCTCCCGGGCCTGCGGAAGGCACAGCACGAAGCGGGCGCCGGGACCGTGGTCGGCGATCTCCAGCGTGCCGCCGTGCGCGGTCGCGATCTCGCGCGACAGCGGCAGCCCCAGGCCGCTGCCGCCGCGGTCGAGCCGCCGCCCCGCCGCCAGCCGGGTGAAGCGCTCGAACACCCGCTCGCGGTCCTCGGCGGCGATCCCGTCGCCGTCGTCGGTGACCGTCACCCACACCGCCTCGCCGTCCGCCTCGACCTCCAGGTCCACCCGCTCGGAGGCGTGCCGGACGGCGTTGTCGAGCAGGTTCGTCAGCACCCGGTCGAGCTGGATCGGCGAGCCCAGCACCGGCGCGCTCCCGGCCAGGTCGCCCTGGATGTGGACGCGCGGGTTCGTGCGGCGCTCGATCTGCTCGGCCGCCAGCCGGCTCATGTCCACCACCCGCCGGTCCGGGCCGCCCGACCCCGCGTCCAGCCGGGCCAGCATCAGCAGCTCCTCCACGATCGACGCCAGCCGCCCGGTCGCCCGCAGCGCCCGCCCGTTCGCCTCCTGCCAGTCGGTCTCGTCCGGGTACGCCCCGTCCACCTCCAGCTGCGTGTGGAGGGCCGAGATCGGGCTGCGCAGCTCGTGCGAGGCGTCCGCGACGAACCGCCGCTGCGCCTCCGCCGACCGCTCCAGCCGTTCGAGCGTGGCGTTCGTCGTCTCCGCCAGCCGGGCGATCTCGTCCCCGGAATCGGGGACCGGGACCCGCCGGCTCAGGTTCTGGCCGCTGATCTCCTCCAGCTCCCGGCGGATCCGGCGCACCGGGCGCAGCGTCGCCCCGACGGTGAACCACGCGACCAGCGCGACCGTCAGCACGGCGAACGGGGTGCCGACGTACACCAGCAGGTTGAGCCACATGAGGCCGCGGTTGACGTCGGAGAGGTTCGCGCCGGTGTAGATCAGCCGGTCGCCCTCGGGCGACCTGACCCGCAGCGCCACTACGAGGTAGTCGTTGTCGTTCTTGTGGCCGAGGCCCGGGATCTCGATCTCCCGGGTGGCGATCTGCTCGTACTGCCCCGGCCCGAACGCGGCGATCCGCCCCCGCCGCAGCATCCCGTCCGAACCCGCCACAACCCGGCCGTTCCCGTCCACGACCTGCACCAGGAAGGAGCGCTTGGGAACCGTCGTGAGCCGGAGCGTGCGCGGCAGCCGTCCCGTCCGCGCGTCACTGGCGACCCGCCGCGCCACCAGCTCCGACCGCGACTCCACCGCCTCCCGCAGGTTGTCCGGAACGGTCGACAGGATGAGCGCCGACGTCGCGGAGAAGACCCCGGCCGCGATCAGCGCCGCCAGCCCGGTCAGCTTCCCCCGCAGCGAGCGCGGGCGCAGGCGGCGCGCCGCGGCCGGAACGTACAAGACTCTGGGCCCACGCCGGTACCACGATGAGGGCATGAGCATCGACCTTTCCGCGGCGGCCGGCTTCATGGCCACGCACGCTCGCGTTCTGGACCGGCGCCGGTTCCAGCATCTGATGGGCGAGACCGACGACGCCGCCGTACTGGCGGCCCTGGACGCCTACCGCAATCCCGACGGCGGCTACGGCTGGGGCCTGGAGCCGGACCTGCGCTCCCCGGAGAGCCAGCCGGGGGCCGCCCTGCACGCGTTCGAGGTCTTCGCGGACGTTCCGGGCCCGCACGCCCGCGCGCTCTGCGACTGGCTGGACTCGGTCACGCTGCCGGACGGCGGGCTGCCGTTCGCGCTGCCGCTGACCGTCCCCGCCGGCACCGCCCCGTGGTGGGCGGGCGCCGACCCGAAGTCCTCGACCCTGCAGATCACCGCGATCTCCGCCGCCTCCGCGCACCTCGTCCCGGACGTCGCCGGCCACCCGTGGCTCGACCGCGCCACCCGCTACTGCCTGGACGCGATCGAGGCGCTGGACGAGCGGCCGCCCGCCTACATCCTGGCGTTCGCGGTGCGGTTCCTGGACGCCGTCCACGACGTCCGCCCCGAGGCGCCCGGCCTGCTGCGGCGCCTGGCCGGGTACGTCCCGGCCGACGGCCGGATCGCGGTCGAGGGCGGCAAGGCGGACGAGTTCCTGCGCCCGCTCGACCTGGCCCCGCTCCCGGGACGGCCCGCCCGCGCACTGTTCGCCGACGACGTCATCGCCGCCGACCTGGACCGGGTCGCCTCCTCCCAGCAGGAGGACGGCGGCTGGACGGTCGACTACGCGAAGATCTCCCCGGCGGGGGTCCTCGACTGGCGCGGCCACGCCACCGTGAGCGCGATCGGCCTGCTCCGCCGCAACGGCAGGGCCTGACGGCGCTGCGGCCGCGTCCCGTCACCGAGGACGGAACGCGGCCCGCGCGGCGTCACCGCCCATGGACGGTCGGACGCTCGCTGACACCGGTGTCGGAGTGCTGCTTGCGCTTCATCCCCATGAGCCCCAGCAGGCCCAGCAGGCCCGCGAGCCCCCAGAGGCCGCCGTTGCCGCCACCGCTGTCGTCGTTGTTGTTCTCGGGCGTCTTCTGCTGCTGCGCCTGATCCGCCACGACGGCGCCCGGCTGCGCGGGTTCCGCCATCGCGCCCGCCGTCGGGCCGAACAGGACGAACAGGCCCATGCCCGTTGCCACCAGGAACTTACGCATATCCCTCTCCCCTCACATTTTCGAGCGATCCTTACGGATTACTCGAGACGAGTTGCGATCGTTCCAGTACAACTACGACCCGTTCCCCGAGCAGGCCCCCCATAACGGTCATTACGCACGGCTTACCAAAAACACCCTCTCCCCAAGGCCAGTCCACGGCAAAGCCGCACCGCGAAAATGGACGCCATGGCCGTCCTCCATGAAAGGGCGTACAATCCGTCCGCACCAGCTATAACGAATTCCTTTCCCCATTGACGAATCGAATTCCGGCTCATCCCACACACGCCGCTTGACCCTGACGCAGGGTCAACCTCCCAACATGGCGGCATGACCACGGAGAAGCACTTCACGATCCACCATGACGGCGTCACGATCCCGGTGTCCCGCGGCGGCCGGGGACGCCCGCTGGTCCTGTGCCCTGGGCTGAACGCGACCCAGTCCGACCTGCGCGAGCTGGCCGGGCTGCTGCGGCGCGACCACGACGTGGTGACGTTCGACCTGCGGGGCCATGGCCTCAGCTCGGCCGCCGAGCGGTACTCCTTCGAGGCGTTCCTCAGCGACCTGGCCGCCGTGATGGCGGGCCTCGACCTGCCTTCCGCGCCCGTGCTCGCGGGCTACTCGCTGGGCGCGGACCTGGCCGTCCACTACGCCTCCGATCATCCCGGGGCCGTGGCCGAACTCGTCCTCATCGACGGCGCGAACCCGGTGCCCGAACCGTTCGTCACCGAGGCCCTTCTGCCGGAATTCCGCGCCATGTGGGACGGCATGGCGGCACGGCAGGAGGCCGAACGGGGCACCGCGCGCCAGGTCCTGCTCACCGGCCAGGAGATTCTCGACCTCAATATCGAGATCGACGCCGTCCGGTCCCGGATCCTCGACCGGTACCGGAAGATCGACCGCCCGATCACCATGGTCATGTCAACGTCGATGGCCGGCGACGAAGGGCCCGCACCGCGACTCAACGAGAACTGGCGTGCCGGCGTCGAACGGCTCCTCCGCGAGCGGCCGCACATCACCACGTCATGGATCGACGCCGACCACGGGCTGGTCTTCACCCACGCCCCGGAAATCGCCCGGCGCATGAACAACCCGTAGGAGACTGGCCCGATGCTGACCATCGGCGAGCTGGCGTCGTACGCCGGCGTGACGGTGCGCGCGGTACGGCACTACCACGCCAAGGGACTGCTGCCGGAGCCGGAACGGGACCACTCCGGCTACCGCAGGTACGACGCCGCCGCCGTGATCGAGCTGATCAGGATCCGTACCCTCGCCCAGGCCGGGGTCCCGCTGGCCCAGGTCCGGGAGCTGCTGCACGCGGACGAGGAGGAGTTCGCCGCGGCGGTCGCGGCCATCGACAGGCGGCTGCGGGCCGAGATCCGGCAGCGGGAGCACCACCGCGAGCAGATCGCGAGACTCGCCGCCGGCGACCACCTGACGCTGCCGCCCGAGGTGGTCGAGTATCTCGACCGGCTGCGGGCGCTCGGGATCGACGAGCGGATCGTTCAGGTCGAGCGCGACGGCTGGATCCCCCTGGCCGCGCTCTCCCCCGACCGGGTCGCGGAGTGGATGGGCCGCAAGCGCGAGCAGATCGCCGACCCGCGGCTCATCGACTTCTACCGCACCCTGAGCCAGGCCCTCGCCCGGCCCGCCGACGACCCGCAACTGGACGAGCTGGCCGACGACCTCGCCGCCTACCTCACGCGAATGGCCGACGAACGGGGCGAGGACTACGTCGACGACACCGACATCGAGCCACCGCTGGCCAGGCTGATGGACGCACTGGCGTTCGACACCGTCCCGCCGGCCCGCCGCCTGATCGAACTGCTGGAGCAGCGCGGCTGGACCGGCTGGACCAAGCTCGAACGCACACCCCCGAGCAGCCCCCACGTGTCGGACATGCATGGAATCATGCGGCATTCCGGACGACGGCGAGGGTGCGGGGACATGACGGAGACACGGTACTTCGAGAAGAGCGACAAGGGCGCCGTCCGGCACTGGGAGATCACCCTGGACGGCATCCGCTGCCACATGGGCTGGGGCGTGGCCGGCGGCGCCATGCGCGGGTCGAGCATGACCCTCGACGACGAGGCGCACGCGCTCCGCCACTTCACCAAGAAGATCAACGAGAAGAAGCGGGACGGGTACGTCGAGGTCGCGCCCAAGGAAACGAACGCACAGCCCGAGGCGGACGTCCGGCTGCTCGACCTGGTCGGGAACGGCGGCGAGTACGAGCCGGTCGCCGGCCACACGGGCGTGGTCGTGAGATTCCACGACTTCGAGGCCGGACCGGGACCGTTCTACGAGTACTACATCATCGGCGAGGACGAGAGCCGGGGCCTGACCCTGGTGGTGAAGAAGCCCGGTCATAACGAGGCGATGCTGTCGGCCTTCCTGGACTTCGTGCAACCACACCTCGGGCTGGCCTTCGAGGGCCGCTCCCATCACAAGGTGCCGCTGCCCGCGCCGATCGGCCCGTTCGACCACGTGCTGTTCTGCGGGCCCTCGCTGACGTCCGCGAACTACGACGGCAGGCTCGGCCGGGTCTTCCCGATCCGCGACTGCGAGATCGGCGACCAGGACACCGAGACGTACGTCGAGGCACGGATCCGGGGGCGCAACGCGATGCCCTCCACCACCTGGGACCGCGAGCCGTTCCCCGTCATCGACCTGAGGTTCGACCTGCGGCGGGCGGACGGCTTCGAGGAACTACGCGGCCGCACGTCGGTGCGGGAGAAGAAGTTCAAGGTCTACCCGCGCACCATGGTCGAACGGGGGCTGCGGCTCATCGCCGAGGCCGACCCCGGCGGCTTCCTGGAGATCCGCAACTACCGGCACGAGATCCTCAAGGCGACACCCGAGCAGCCGCGGACGCTCGACGAGGCCGACCGCTTCCTGCTCGGACCGGCCATGACGGCATCGTGAAGCAGGTGACCGCCCGGGAGAGCACATGAAGAGACCCACGCGCGTCGCGCACGGCGCCGCCGCGATCGCTCTGTGCACGGTCGCTACCGGTGCCGCCGTCCTCGGCGACGGCAGACCCGCGGCCAAGCCGACCGTGGGAGTCTGGCCCGCCGCCACCAGCGTCACCAACCTCGCACCGCGCAGGACACGCGGCGGAGACTTCAACGGCGACGGCCACCGCGACATCGCCGGCAGCGCCGGGGACAACGGCGTCTCCGTCATTTACAGCGGTCCACAGGGGCCGGACCCCGACCGGCGGCAGTTCCTCAACCCCAACGCCCCGAACACACCCGGGCTGCCGGACAAGGCCGCCTCCTTCAGGATCGACATCGCCTCGGCCGACTTCGATCACGACGACTACGACGATCTGGTCGTCACCTCCGCCGAACCAGGCAGCAAAGACCCCGACACCCTGGTGATCTTCTACGGCGGCAATCACGGCCTCACGGACCGCACCGTGTCCCTGAAGGTCGGCCGTACGGCCCCCAAGAGCTCCATGGGCAAGGACTTCTATGGCGGCCACCTGGCGATCGGCGACTTCGGCGACAACGGCGAGCTGGACATCGTCCTGACGCTGGACGCCGGCAAGGCCGTCTTCTTCCGCAACGTGGTCGACCGGCCGGTCGCCCCCGAGACGACCGTCCTCACCAAGAATCCAGACCACGGCTATCCGGTGATCGGGGATTTCACCGGCGACGGCTACTCCGACCTCGCGATGATCCGGCTCACCCACGGTGCCGGGACGGACCCCAGAAAGCCCAAGGCCATCGGCGAAGTACAGCTCGGTACCGCGCAGGGCCTGAGCACGGCCAAGGCCGTCTTCGCCGACGGATGGATCGACGAGTCCGGAGCCGTGGCGGCCGATGTCAACGGCGACGGCAGGGACGACCTGATCACACCGGAGTCGAGATACCCGAAGTCGACGAACCCGGAGGCCATGGGGATCTCCATCCTGCTCGGAACCGCCCAGGGGCTCGGCGCACGCTTGAGGTTCCCGTCCCCGTGCCGCGAGACCATCAAGAAAATCGCCGCCGGTGACGTGAACGGTGACGGCAGGGCCGACATCGCCGTCGGCTGCGATTACGACCCCGGCAAACTCGTGGTCCTGCCAGGCACCACGCAGGGCATCGACACCGCAAGGGCCGCCGTCTTCAACCAGAAGACCCCCGGCATGCCCGGACGCGACGGCGCCGAAAGCCCGGACTGGTTCGGGAGTGCGGTGACGGTCGGCGACCTCACCGGAGACGGAAAGGCCGACATCACCCTCAGAGCCCATCAAACACCGGGCTCCGACGACGGCAACCGTCTCTACATGCTCCCCGGCAGCGCAACCGGCCCGACACTGAAAGGCAGCACGATGCTCACCGCCCTACTGGACCGCCCGACCCGATGGGGCGACCCCAACATGCACATGGACGTACTCCTCCTCCCCTGAACACTCGCCCCCGCATCACCGCCGAGCCAGCCCCTCGCCACCAGTGTGGTCACTGCGATCACGACACACAGACAAGATCGAACGAAGGCGCAACCTTCCCGCCGCAACGACCATGCGGCTTATGTCTGGACGACCACCCGGACGGTCAGCAACAACGAAAATGGGCCAACGGCAGACGAGGTTCATGACAAGTGGCTGAAACCCACAACGCGGCCAAACAAGGGCCTGCGGCGACCAAGTCACCAACACCAACGCACCACCTCCCGTACGGGCCGCGTGAGGTCGTCAACCCGAACCTGGCGCCGTTGACGACAGCCAACTACGCGAGCCTCGTCCGGCTCTACATCGTTCCGTCACCGCCCAGGAGGCATCTAGACAAGCTGACCACTCCGAACGCACGGACGTGGCTCACCACACTCCCCAACCGCTGCCAGGACTAACGCACGCCCGTAGGGCCAGGGACGCGCAACACTGCTGAGCAGTCGGCGACTGCTACGAGCAGCCCACCCCGAAGCGAACGCCCCGGGACGCCAAGACGAGACTCTCCGCGCGTCTCTGAACAACGCCGTACGGGAAGAGGTCCTCCCGCAACGTCAGAGCCCTCGTGCGCGTCCCCAAGCGTCCGAGACGCAAGGTGAAGCCATGGTCGGCGCAACGCGGCCAGAAAGTTCCTGGAAGCACCCACGGGACAGCGCGACCGGTCTTAGCGTTCGGGGCCCAGCGGAAACGACGAAGGACCAGCCGGGAGAGCGTTGAGCTCTCGACCACGCTGGCCCTTCGTCCATGGGTGGAGCTGAGGGGATTTGAACCCCTGACCCCCTCGATGCGAACGAGGTGCGCTACCGGACTGCGCCACAGCCCCAAGGACTCCGTTAGATTAGCAAACTCCAGAGGGTGCTCGCGCACCCGTTTACTCGCCGACGGCCTTGCGGTCGTCGGCGTACTGGTCGAAGACCTCCTCTTCGGCGGGGGCGACCAGCTCGATGATCTCGGCCTTGGGCTGCTCGGCGGCGGCCTGGGCGGCCGCGGCCTCGGCTCGGCGGGCGGCGGCGGCGCGGGCGGCACGTTCCTGGCGGCGGGCGGCGTCCATGCCGACGGCGACGCGGAGCAGGGCGAGGTGGCCCGCGAGGAGGAGCGCCGGGGGCACGGTGATCCACCACGGGGCGACGCCGGCGGCGGTGACGACGGCCGTGGTGGCGAGGAGGAGGCCCAGGCCGGAGGTGCGGCGGCGGCGCCGGGCGATGACGGCGGCGCGGCCGGAACGGCGGCGTGGCGGGGTCTCCGCGAGTTCCGGGGGCTCCGTGGGCTCGTCGAGGTCCTCGTCGTGCTCCTCGGGCTTGGTGCGCGCGGTCTTGGAGTCGACGTCGCGCCGCAGCCACATGGGAACGAGGACGACGGCCCACACGGCGACGATGGCCAGGTAAAGGACAGCACTGCTCACCGGCCCACCGCCGGGGCCAAGGGCGGGCCGACTTTCGGCGCGCGCACGTGCATTGGGAGCAGGGTCACGTCCCGCACGGTACGAGTACGTGTCAGAGGTTGACGAGCATAAGAACCGGTGTGTCGCGAGATCGAGACCGGTGTTACTCTCCGTTTGCCCTGCCTTCTCGATCGCAGGATTCTTACCGGCGAAAGTCAGGCTCAGGGAAATGCCTGCCTGCGCTCCGCCGACCAGCGGGCGCGCAGACCTTGCGGAACGTCCTCGACGGTCAGGGCGTAGCAGATGTGGTCACGCCAGGCGCCGTCGATGTGCAGATGGCGGCGGCGAATTCCCTCTTCCCGGAATCCGAGTTTTTCCACCACCCGGCGGCTTGCGGAGTTCTCTGGGCGAATATTCGCCTCGACGCGGTGCAGGCCGACGGTGAAGAAACAGTGGTCCACGGCCATGGCGACGGCGGTGGGGATCACGCCGCGGCCGGCGACCCGGCGGTCGACCCAGTAGCCGATCTGGGCGGACCGGGCGGAACCCCACACGATCGCGCCGATGGTCAGTTGGCCGGCGAAATCGTCCTCGTACGTGACCACCCAGGGCAGCGCGAGGCCCTGCCGGGCCTCCCGGCGCATCGTGTGGACCATGGTGAGGTACGGGCCCAGCCCGCTGCGGAACAGCGGCGTCTCGGGATTGGTGGGCTCCCAGGGGCGCAGCCAGTCGGCGTTGCGTACGCGCTGATCGCGCCACGCGGCAGCGTCACGGTGCCGGAGCGGGCGCAGCCCGACCGGGCCATCGGTCAGGGTGACCGGCCAACCCCGCAATCGTTCCACGGCTCCATGATTCCCTGGTAGGACCTCCGGACGCCATCATTGTCCCCGACATTCGTCAGCGGCGGCGGGCGGCCCACTCGCGGATCTTGGCGATCCGGGCGCGGATCTCGTCGGCGGACGCCTGCGGGATCGCGGGGCCGCCGCAGGTGCGGCGCAGCTCGGAGTGGATCACGCCCTGGGGCTGGCCGGTGCGGTGGTTCCAGGCGTTCACCAGGCCGTTCAGCTCCTTGCGGAGGGCGTGCAGGTCCTCGGCGGCGGTACGGTCGGCGCGCGGATCGCCGGTCTTGCGCTTGCGCTCGTTCTTGACCTGCTCGGCCTGGCGCTTGCGGAGGAGTGCACTGACCTGTTCCGGTTCGAGCAGGCCGGGGATGCCGAGGTACTCCTCCTCCTCGGCCGAGCCGGTGGCGGCCTGCATGCCGAACTCGCCGCCGTCGTACAGGACGCGGTCGAACGTGGCGGACGCCTCGACGGTCTCGAACGGCAGCTCCTCGCCCACGTCGGGGGTGTCGCGCTCGCGGTTGGCCTCGGCGAGCAGGTCGTCGTCCAGGCCGTCCTCGCGGACGGGGCGGTCGAGGACGTGGTCGCGCTCGGTCTCCATCTCGGCGGCGTGGCTCATGAGGGTGGGGACGGACGGCAGGAACACCGAGGCCGTCTCGCCGCGCCGCCGGGCCCGGACGAAACGCCCGATGGCCTGCGCGAAGAACAGCGGCGTGCTGGTGGAGGTGGCGTACACGCCGACGGCCAGGCGCGGGATGTCGACGCCCTCGGACACCATCCGGACCGCGACCATCCAGCGGTCGTCGGTCTCGCCGAACGTCTTGATCTTCTTGGACGCGGTGGGGTCGTCGGAGAGCACGATGGTGGCGCCCTGCCCGGTCACGGCGCGCAGCATCTTGGCGTACGCGCGGGCCGCCTCGTGGTCGGTGGCGATCACGAGGCCGGCGGCGTCCGGGATCGCCCGGCGCAGCTCGGTCAGCCGGCGGTCGGCGGCGGCCAGCACCTGCTTGATCCAGTCGCCCTTGGGGTCGAGCGCGGCGCGCCAGGCCTGCGACGTCTGGTCCTGGGTGAGCGGTTCGCCGAGGGTCGCGGTGATCTCGTCGCCGGCGCGGGTGCGCCAGCGCATCTCGCCCGCGTACGCGAGGAAGATCACAGGCCGGACGACGCCGTCGGCCAGTGCCGGGCCGTACCCGTAGGTGTAGTCGGCGCGGCTGCGCCGGATGCCGTCCGGGCCCTCCTCGTACTGGACGAACGGGATGGGGTTGATGTCGGTGCGGAACGGCGTGCCGGACAGCGACAGCCGCCGCGCCGCGGGCTCGAACGCCTCCCGCACGGCGTCGCCCCAGGACAGGCCGTCGCCCGCGTGGTGCACCTCGTCGAAGATGACCAGGGTCTTGCGGGACTCGGTGCGGTTGCGGTGCAGGGCCGGGCGCGCCGCGACGGTGGCGTAGGTGACGGCGATGCCGTGGAACTCCTTGCCGACCGGGCCCTGGCCGTTCTGGTACTCGGGGTCGATCCGGATCCCGACGCGGGACGCCGACTCGGCCCACTGCCGCTTGAGGTGCTCGGTCGGGCAGATCACCGTGATGGCGGAGACGATCCGGCGGTCGAGCAGCTCCCTCGCCAGGCGCAGCGCGAACGTGGTCTTGCCGGCGCCGGGGGTCGCCACGGTGAGGAAGTCGCGCGGTCCCGGAAGGCTGCCATCGCTGCCGAAGTAGGCCTCGAGCGCCTGCTGCTGCCAGGCGCGCAGGGACGAGGCCGTCCCCCAGGCGGCCCGCTCGGGGAACGCGGGGGGCATGTCCGATGCGGCGAAAGTGCTCACGGTCATCGAAGGCTACCGACCCCCACCGACAGATCGCGCCGCCGCGCCCCGATCCGGGCCCCCCTCGGACGCCCGGTACGCGGCCCAGGAGGCCCGGATCCGCCGGGCCTGACCTCGGGTGAACTCGCGCATGCAGCCGTCGGCGGCGTAATTCATGAAGTTCCGCACAGGGTCCTTCCCCGGCCGGTCGCAGGTGTTCCGCGAGCGCGGGCAGCCCTCGGCCGGACGCGCCTCGTACGGGGTGTCGTCCACCCCGTCGCCCGGTGCCCGGCAGCCGTTCTCGAACGTGTGGAACAGGCCCAGCCAGTGCCCCACCTCGTGCGCCGCCGTGTGGCCCCGGTCGAAGCCCTTGAACGAGCCGCCCGGCAGCGTCCGGTGATCGACCACGACGCCGTCGCCGGCCGGATCCTCCGCGTACCACTGCGGGAACGTGGAGAACCCCAGCACGTCGGAACCGACGTTCGCGGTGTAGAGGTTCAGCGTCCGGCGCCCTCCTTTCCGCAGTGCCCGCTTCATCTCCCGCTCGTACCGGTCCGGCGCCCGGAACCACCGGCCGCTGGACGTGCTGTCGTAGCCCGCCAGCCGGAACCGGACCCCCGTGTCGACGCCGCCGCGCTCGCCCCCGTACGCGCGGTTCAGCGTCGCGACCTGCCTCCGCGCGACCGCCCGCGGCACCCGCCCCTCGGCACCGTCGGTGACGACATGGAACCAGACGGGTACGACAATCCTCGGCGCCGTCCGAGTCACCGTCCCGCGCGGCGCCGTCCGAGTGGCCGCACGAGTCGCCTGCCCAGTCGCCGTCCGCGCCCCGTCCGGCCCGCCTGGCCTGTCCAGGACGCCGTCCAGAGCGTCCTCGTCGGCCGTCCCGTACCGGGCGGTCAACGTCCGCCAAAGATCCGCCAGCATCCCCGCGACGTCCACCCTCGGCTCGCCGTGGGCCCCGCGCCGGCCGTCCAGGGCCGCCTCGTGCCCGCCCGCCACGCGCCGGCCGTGCTCATCGCCTGTACAGGAAGCGGAAGCCTGGCCTTTCCTCGGGGAAAGGGGAACATGTCCGTCGGGTGATACGGGATCCCTACTCGCCGCTCCCGCCCCCGCACAGACGGTGACGGACAGTGCGCACAGCAAGACCCCCTGGATCCGGCCCATGAGTCGTTCCCCCGAGTTTCGGCACGTCGCGTTCCCGGCACCGATCGTCCCGTGGCGGGGTCGGGATCGCGAGCCGCCCGGGCTCACTCGGCGTGCCGCCCCCGCAGGAGAAGAAGGAGAAGAAGAACCGCGCGACCCGGGACAGAAGGCGCGCGCAGGCATGCACTCGCCCCCGGCCCGGATCGGTGCGGCCGGGGGCGAGCGGAGAACCGGCTACTCGTCCTTGTCGCCGCCGCCCGACTGCATGGACTCGTAGATCTCCTTGCACTCGGGGCAGACGGGGTACTTCTTCGGGTCCCGGTTCGGGACCCAGACCTTGCCGCACAGCGCGATCACCGGGGTGCCGGTGACGGCACTCTCGGTGATCTTGGCCTTCTTCACGTAGTGCGCGAACCGCTCGTGGTCGCCGTCGCCGTGCGAGAGATCCGGCCGGGTGTCGCTCTCGGGAAGGATCTTGGTGCTCACGTGCCCTCCTCGCCCAGCGGCTCGGTGGCCGCGTCCGCATGGCTGCTGGTGGTCCGCCAGGCCATCGCGGTCGTCCGCGCGGCCTGCGCTCGTCGTCTGCGGGCCGTCCCGCCGCCCGCCGGAGCCGGCGCGCCGTTCGGCCCACCCCACACCTTAGTTCAGCTCCAGGGCAGCTCGGTGCGGCGTTTCGGGACGGCTCCGGGCAGGTTCCGGGACGATTCCGGGGTCAGTTGAGCGTGGGGTCCTCGGGGAACGTGGAGACGAACGCGAGATCGCCGCCCTGCCGCCGCAGGACCTCCTGCCAGAGGCGCTCGGGATCGCCGGCGAACACGTCGCCGGCCTCGGCCGGGACCAGGTACCAGGCGCCCTCCTCGACTTCGGCGCGCAGCTGGCCGGCGGACCAGCCCGCGTACCCGGCGAAGACGCGCAGCTGGAGCAGTTCGGGGGCGAGGAGGGCGGGCGGGGCGTCCAGGTCGACGAGGCCGACCCGGGAGACCTCGGAGCCGCCGTCGAGGGCGCGCCAGCCGAGCGGCTCGTCCTCGCCGGGGAGGCGGGCCAGGGCGAGGGCGTTGTCGAGCGCGACCGGGCCGCCCTGGAAGACGACGGACGGGCCGGTGGCGAGCTCGGCCCAGGGCGGCAGGACGCGGTCGACGGGCACCTCGGTCGGCCGGTTGAGGACAACTCCGAGCGTTCCGCCCTCGAAGTCGTGCTCCACCACCAGGACGACACTCCGCCTGAAGTTGGGATCTTCCAGCTGGGGGCTCGCGACCAGCAGAAGCCCCACCCTGATGCCGTCTTCCATGGGTTCCATGATGCGTTGCCGGGAGCCCCGGCGGCACGTCCCCCCAGTCGTTAGCCTGTTACGCGTTCCAAATCTTCGGGGATACAAGCACAATACGGGTCCGGGTCAATAATGATCTAGGAAGCGGCCGTGCGCGGGTGCGGACCGGCGGGCGGTGAGCCGGGAGGAACGCGATGCAGTTGCCCAGGGTCGTCATCGCCGCGGTCTTCTTCGTCATCGGGGCGCTGATCGCCGTGCCCGCGCTGGCGAACGCGATGTCGTCACCGGACGAGACCCCGAACGAGGCGAGGACCACGGCCAGTGGCAGCCCGAGCGCCTCGCCGTCCGGGAGCCCGTCCAAGAGCCCCTCCAAGAGCCCGTCCAAGAGTCCCTCGCCGTCCAGGAGTCCGAGCGCGGCGCCCGCGCAGCCGCTGCGGGTGACGATCGGGGCGGTGGAATGCCCGTCCCGGCAGGTGCGGATCACGATCCGCAACACCGGGTCGCAGAACGCCGACTACGCCATCGACAAGAACGACGACAGCGAGGCCGTGCCGGGCCGGATCGGCGCCGGGGCGTCCCGGACGAGCACGGTGGAGCTGCGCGAGGACCGCCGCACCCGGATCCAGGTGACGTACCGCAACCAGCCGGTCGAGACGAAGACCGTGACCGCGAACTGCCGCAAGGCCGAGGCGGCGCCCGCGCCGACCGACTCCCCCGAGGACGAGCTGCCGCGCACCGGCCCGGACTCGGCGCTGTGGGCCCGCGCCGCGACCGGCGGCGCCGCGATGATCACCGGCCTGATCATCCTCTGGTACGGCGGGATCTGGCCGCGCCGCCGCGAGCAGGTCTTCGCGAAGAAGAAGTGACGGCCGTGCCCGGGCCGCGAGCCCGGGTACGCCCCGTCAGATCTCGGTACGGGGCCGCCCGCCGGCGGCCTCGCGGACGGCGCCCGCGACCCGCGGGCTCACGTCGGCGTGGAACACGCTCGGGATGATGTAGTTGGGGCCCAGCTCGTCGGGCGTCACGACCTCGGCCAGCGCCTGCGCGGCGGCCAGCAGCATCGGCTGGGTCACCTCGGTCGCCTGGGCGTCCAGCAGGCCGCGGAAGACGCCGGGGAACGCCAGCACGTTGTTGATCTGGTTGGGGTAGTCGCTGCGGCCGGTGGCGACGACGGCGGCGTGCTCGCGGGCCTCGTCGGGCGACACCTCGGGCTCGGGGTTGGCCAGCGCGAACACGATCGCGTCGTCCTTCATCGTGGCGATGTCGGCGCCCTGGAGGATGCCGGGCGCGGACACGCCGATGAACACGTCGGCGTCCTTGACCGCGCCGCGCAGGTCGCCCGCGTAGCCGTCGGCGTTGGTGTTGCCGGCGATCCAGCGCAGCGAGTCGTCGAGGTCGTCGCGGCCCTTGTGGACCGCTCCCTTGTAGTCGCAGACGATGACGTCGCGGGCGCCGGCGTGCATGAGCAGGCGCAGGATCGCGGTGCCGGCCGCGCCCGCGCCCGCCATCGCGATGCGGACCGCACCGATCTCCTTGCCGACGACGCGCAGCGCGTTCGTCAGCGCGGCGAGGACGCAGATCGCGGTGCCGTGCTGGTCGTCGTGGAAGACCGGGATGTCCAGCAGCTCGCGCAGCCGGGCCTCGACCTCGAAGCAGCGCGGCGCGGAGATGTCCTCCAGGTTGATCCCGCCGAACGTGGGGGCGAGGATCTGCACGGTACGGACGATCTCGTCGGTGTCCTGGGTGTCCAGGCAGATCGGCCAGGCGTCGATGCCGGCGAACCGCTTGAACAGGGCCGCCTTGCCCTCCATGACCGGCAGCGCGGCCTCCGGGCCGATGTTGCCGAGGCCGAGGACGGCCGAGCCGTCGGTGACCACCGCGACGCTGTTGCGCTTGACGGTCAGCCGGCGGACGTCCTCGGGGTTGCGGGCGATGGCCAGCGAGACGCGGGCGACGCCGGGCGTGTACGCCATGGACAGCTCGTCGCGGGTGCGCAGCGGCACCTTGGACTGCATCTCGATCTTGCCGCCGAGGTGCATGAGGAACGTCCGGTCGCTGACCTTGTGGATCCGGACGGCGTCGATCTTCTCCAGCGCGGCGGAGATCGACTCGGCGTGCTCGGTGTCGCGGGTGGCGATCGTGACGTCGATGCGCAGCGTCTCGTGCCCGGCCGTGTTGACGTCGAGCGCGGTGACGATGCCGCCGGCGTTCTCGACCACGTGGGTGATCTGGCTGACGGCCTTGCCGCCGGCCGGAACCTCCAGGCGGACGGTGATGGAGTACGACACGCTGGGCACGCTGGCCACGACTTGCTCCCTCTGCTCCCGGGTACGTCCTTGTACCGCCTGCATCGTCCCACGCGGGGGCGTTGCGCCGGTGCGGCCGGCGCCCGGCTCCTCCGCCGGCTCAGACCGCCCGGGCCGCGGTCGTGATCAGCTCGACGGCGGCGGGCTCGGGCAGCCTCGTGGTGTCGATCACGAGGTGGTAGAGCCGTGGATCGGCGGGATCGGCCCCGTAGAAATGCTTCACGTAGGCCGCTCGGGCGCGGTCATTGTCATCGAGCATACGCTCAACATCGCGCTGGGACGTCCCGCTCACCGGGAACCCGCCCGTTCCGGGGCCCGCGTCCGGCTCGCCGGCGCCGGCGAGCGCGCGGGCCAGCCGGCGGTCGCGCGGGCCGTCCAGCCGGACGTGCAGGGCGCCGGGCCGGTCGGCCAGCAGGACGGCGCCGGCGCGGCCCAGGATGACGCCGCCGTCGCCGTCGGCGGCACGGCCGATGATCTGCTCGGTGTGGGCGACGAACTCCTCCTCCGGGACGAGGGTCCGGTCGGGGAGGTAGACGTCCATGCCGCCCAGCGAGACGGTGGGCAGCCGGGCGGCGCTCGCCAGGATGCGGCCGAGCCCGCTCTCGGCCCGGTCGTCGTGGGCGAGCGCCTCCTCCAGCGTGCAGCCGATCTCCGCGGCGACCGTGGCGGGGATCGCGCGGTCCACGAACGGCAGCCCGAGCCCGCCGGCGACGGCGGGCCCGATGGAGCTGCCGCCCGCGCCGTACGTGGCGGAGATCGTCACGACGCGTGCGCTCACACCACCATCATGCCCGTTTCCGGTCAGACCTGGTGAGACCCGGTCAGAAGAGCGCCGACTGGAGGCCGCGGCGGGCCTTGCCGACCCGCGGGTCCTCGGCGGGCAGCACCTCGAACAGGCCGAGCAGGTGCTTGCGGGCGGAGTCGCGGTCGTCGCCGGCGGTCCGGCGGACGGCGCCGACCAGCCGGTCGAAGGCGGCCTCGATCCGGCCGGACACCAGCTCGATGTCGGCGGCCTGGATCTGCGCCTGGACGTCGCCGGGCTCGGCGTCGGCCCGGGTCATCACCTGCTGCGCGTCCAGCGTCCGGACCCGCAGGCTCAGCTCCACCAGCGCGATGCCGCGCTTGGCCTCGGTGTCGGCCGGGTTCGCGTCGAGGATCCGCTGGAACGCGGCCTTGGCGCCGTCGAGGTCGCCGCGCTGCAGCGCCTCCTCGGCCTCGGTGTACATCGGGTCGGCCGGCGGCTGCTGCGGGCCGCCGGGCTCCGCGCCGGGGCCGGGGGCGGCGGCGCCCTCGGGCATGATGCCCTCCTGCACCAGCGCGGCCATCAGCTGGTCGAGCGCCTGCCGCACCTGGGGCTCGGGGGCGGCGCCGTTCAGGAACGGCATCATCTGGCCGCCGACGACCATCGCGACGAACGGGATCCCGCGCACGCCCATCTGCTGCATGTACTGCGCGAGGGCCGGGTTCGCGTCGATGTCGATCTTGGCGAGGATCCACGCGCCCGCGGCCTCGTTCGCCAGCTTCTCCAGGATGGGGCCGAGCTGCTTGCAGGGCCCGCACCACTCGGCCCAGAAGTCGACCAGCACCGGGACGGTGCGCGACCGCTCCACCACGTCGGTGTTGAAGGTCTGGTCGGTGACGTCGATGACGTACTGGCCGCCGCCGGCCGCGCCGTCCGCCGCGCCGGACGCGCCGGCGGCCTCCGCGCGCGCCTGGCGCTCCTGCTGCTTCTTGGCGGCTGCCTGGCGGGCTCCCAGGTCAATGGCCCCGTGCAACGAAAAGTCCCGAGAAGGCATGGGTCCATCCTGCCCCATGAACCGGCCGGACGGTGCGCGCGTCCGCTCCCAGCGGAGCGCGGCGCCGTCCGGGACCTCGCCGTACGGGTGCCGCGCACCGTTCCGCCCGGGCCCGCCGAGGGTGTGCCGACAGAGCCGGAATAAGTCGCATAATTCACCCGACCCGTGCGCCGGCAAAGAATCCCGCCGCCGCGTCGGGTAAGGAGAAAGAAGGCTGACAGCAATCGCCAAGGCTGGTTATAGTCACGTTGTCGATGCAAGGTGCGACGGCTAATAGAGGCTCGCCGCCGGGGCTCCCCGAGAGGCCCGGAATCGAGCGGAAAAGCGCCGCGGCGGGGGGAAAGGCCGCAGGCGCTCCTCTCGGGTCGCCCGCAATCGCATGACGGAACAACGGGGGGTGTGAATGATCGCGGATCATTCCGCGATCGTGGCCCGAGGGATGGGTGTCCGCCGCGGGGGGCGGTGGCTCCTGCGCCCGGTGGCCTTCGGCATCGCCGAGGGCGTGGTCGGCCTGGCCGGTCCACCTGGTGTCGGTAAATCCACTCTATTGGCTACGTTCGCGACATTGCGCCGGCCGCACAGCGGGCGCCTCGACATACTCGGCCACGACACCGGCGACACCCGCGGACGGCGCGCCGTCCGGGCGAGGATCGGATATCTGCCGGGCCGATTCCGCTGGTCCAGGAACATGACGGCGGAGGAACTGGTCGCCTATTCGGCCTATTACAAGAGGGTGCGGGCACCCGCGGCGCGGGACGTGATGAAACGTTTCGGAATCGCCGACGACTCGCGTACCGAGCTGGCCCTTCTGCCGCCCGACGTCCGGCTGCGCGCCGGTCTCGCGGCGGCCTGCGTGCACGAGCCCGAACTGGTCGTGCTCGACGATCCGCTGGAGGAGTTGTACGCGGGCCGTGGCGCCGCCGACGAGGCCGCGATCGCCGAACTGATCCCGCTGATCGGCGCGCTGGCGCCGACGGTGGTCGTCTCGGCGGCCCGCCCCGAGCGGCTGGCGCCCTGGTGCCGGCACGTCCTCACGCTCGCCCGCGGCCGGCTGACGCAGTACGAGCCCCGCCCCACCGCTCCGGCCACCGTTCCCACCATGCCCACGGTGGCCGGCGGCACGGCGCACGTGCTCGCCGCCACCGGCGCCCCGCCGCACCGCGACGGCGCGCCCGCCGGTGCGCCCGCCGGTGCGCGCGGCCGGCCGGACCGGGCGGGCCCGCCCATGTTCCCCGCGTTCCGGGCCGCGCTGCCGTTCCGGCCGCCCCGGCTCGGCGCCGGCCGGCCCGCGGGGAGCGGCGCCGGTGTCTGAGCTGGGACGGGTGCTCCGGCTCGACGCCCGCCGGGCGGCCCTGCTGATCGCGGTGCCGCTGCTGACGGGGATCGGGATCGTCACCGCCTGGCTGTCGCTGGTCCCCGGCGTCGCGTACTGGGACAACTCCACCGTCATCCTGATCGGGTCCGTCCGGCTGCTCGGCCCCGTCGCCGCCGGCGTGGCCGCCTGGGCCGCCGTGCGCGAGCGGGGCCTGGACTACCTGCGCGACCTGTCCCCCCGCTCCCCGGCCACCGGGGCGCTGCTCGACCTGGCGCTGCTGGCCGCCGCGGCGATGATCGCGTACGGGACGGTCACCGCGGTCGTGGCCGTGGAGACGGCGCTGCGGCAGGCGGCGGGCCGCCCCAGCGCGCTGGGGATGCTCGCCGGCGCCGCCGCGCTGCTCCTGCACGTGGCGGCCGGCTACCTGGCCGGCCGGCTGGTCCCGCGCCCCGTCACCGCGGTGGCCGTCATGGCGCTGGCCGGGGCGTGGGCGGCGGTGCGCGTCCCCGGCGCCTCCTGGTGGAGCCTGCTCCCCCCGGCCGCGCTGGAGGAGGTGGAGCTGTTCACGGCGCTGCGCGCCCGCGTCCTGGCCGACCAGGCCCTGTGGGCCGCGGCGGGGACGGCCTCGCTCGTCCTGGCGTACGTCGCGTGCACGGCCCGCCGCGCCGTCCTCGCCGTGCCGCTGGCCCTCGCGCTCGCGGCCACCGGCGCCGCGACCGCGCGGCTGCACGCGTCCGGCGGCGACGCGGCCGCCCCCGCCCCGGCCCGGCCGGCGTGCCGGCACTGGCCGCTGCAGATCTGCGTCCATCCGGCGCTGCGCTCCGCGCTGCCCGCGCTCATGACGGCGGTGACCCCGCTGGCGACGCGGCTGAGCGGGACCCCCGGCGAGTTCACCCGGGTCGTCCAGCGCCCCGCCGCCGAACCCCTGACGGTGGCGAACGGCACGGCGTCCATCCACCTCGACGACGCCCTCACCCCCGGGTACGAGCAGCGCGCCGTCCAGCAGATCCAGAACGCGCTCGCCGACCCCCGCTCCTGCGCCGCGCCCCGCCACCCCGGCTACCGCGAACTGGTGGACGCCTGGCTGCTCGGCCGACGCGCTCCGCGGATCGCCGACGCGACGGCCGCGAGCCGCTTCGCCTCCTGGGACGAGGAGCGCCGCCGTTCCTGGCTGCGTACCAACTACGCCCAGTACCGCCGCTGCGATCTGGGGCCGAGCGACTTCAGGCCGCCCCGCAGGCTCCCCGTCCGCGTCCCGCGCGACAGGCGCTAGATACGCCGATCCCCCGTACGGAGCCCGTACGGGGGAAGAGCTTCCCCTGCATGGCCGCGGCGAGACCCCCCAGACCCGCCACGGCCATGCAGAGCCTTCAGGCCGAGGCGCCCTGCGGGCGCTCGGCCGGCTTGATCCAGTGGCGCTCCACGAAGAAGGGGGCCACCGGCAGCACGGCTGCGATCAGCGCGAGCAGCGTCCGCTTCATGTTCCAGCCCAGCGTCTCCCGCGCGACCACCGCCAGCCCCACGTAGGCGATGAACAGCACCCCGTGCAGGGCACCGGTGATCGACACCGCCACCGGCATGTCGCCGATGTACTTCATCGGCATCGCGACCAGCAGCAGCAGGAGGAAGGAGGTCGCCTCGGCGATCGAGACGATCCGGAATGCACGAACGATGTCCACGCCTAGCCAACGTACCGGCACCCCGGCAGTGTTTCGAACACACGTATGGCCCTGCTCACATCGGCCGGCCCTGCCCGTGCCCGCCTCCGTACCGGAACCGCCCGGTAAGGTGACCCGCCCGGAACGCCGGGAATGCCGTAACGCATGGCACGTTCCGCGCAAGAGAACGCTGAGACCCCCGCCCCCCGCAGGCGCGGCGCCCGGACCCTCGTCCTGGCGGTCGTCCTGACGGTCGCGGTCGTGATCGCGGGGCAGCAGATGCTCCGGATGCTGCCCGGCCGCCTCAACCCGTTCGCCGAGGAGACGAAGGACCGCAGCGGCCCCGCGCTGCTCCAGTCCATCCGCGACCTGGCCCGCTTCGAGTCGGCCAGCGGCAGCTTCCAGGTGATCGTGGACCTGGAGAAGGACGCGAAGTTCCTGCCGGGCTCGGTGCGGGGCACGCGCACCCTGTTCGTCGGGAACGGCTCGGTCGACGCCTACGTGGACTTCTCCAAGCTCGCCGCGGGCGGCGTCACCGTGAACGCCGACCGCACCGCCGCGACCGTACGCCTCCCCCGCGCCCAGTTGGAGCCGACCAACCTCGACCCCAAGCGCAGCTACGTCTTCTCCACCCAGCGCGGCCTGACCAACCGCATCGGCGACTTCTTCAGCAGCAACCCCAACAACCAGCAGCAGCTCTACGTCCTGGCGAGCCAGAAGATCCAGACCGCCGCCGCCGAGAGCGGCCTCCAGAACCGCGCCGACCAGAACGCCAAGGCGATGCTGACCAACATGCTGAAGGCCCTCGGCTTCAAGACCGTGACCATCCAGCCCGCGTCCCAGTAGGGCGCGCCGGGG
Organism: Spirillospora sp. NPDC029432; assembly: GCF_040703975.1. NCBI lineage: Bacteria > Bacillati > Actinomycetota > Actinomycetes > Streptosporangiales > Thermomonosporaceae > Spirillospora > Spirillospora sp. NPDC029432. Next base: position 63,019 of record NZ_JBEZWH010000021.1, on the reverse strand, counting down.
GTCAGTCCCGAACGCGGACGATCAGCGCGTCGCCCTGGCCGCCGCCGCCGCACAGGCCGGCGGCGCCGGTGCCGCCGCCGCGGCGCTTCAGCTCGTACGCCAGGTGCAGGACGATGCGGGTGCCGGACATGCCGACGGGGTGGCCGAGGGCGATGGCGCCGCCGTTGACGTTGACCTTCCCGGCGTCGAGACCGAGGTCGCGCATCGACTGGATGCCGACCGAGGCGAACGCCTCGTTGATCTCGACGAGGTCGAGGTCGGCGGCCGTGAGGCCCTCCTTGCCGAGGGCGTGCGCGATGGCGTTGGACGGCTGGGACTGGAGCGAATTGTCGGGGCCGGCGACGCTGCCGTGCGCGCCGATCTCGGCGAGCCACGTCAGCCCGAGCTCCTCGGCCTTGGCCTTGGACATCACGACGACGGCGGCGGCGCCGTCGGAGATCTGCGAGGACGAGCCGGCGGTGATGGTGCCGTCCTTGCTGAACGCGGGGCGCAGCCGGCCCAGGGACTCGGTGGTGGTGTCGCCGCGCACGCCCTCGTCGGCGGCGAAGACGACCGGCTCGCCGCGGCGCTGCGGGATGCTCACCGGCGCGATCTCCTCGTCGAACACGCCGTTCTTGGCGGCCGCGGCGGCGCGCTGGTGGGAGCGGGCGGAGAACTCGTCCTGATCGGCGCGGCTGATCCCGAGCCGCGCGTTGTAGCCCTCGGTGGACTCGCCCATGGAGACCTGGTCGAACGCGTCGGTCAGCGCGTCGTACGCCAGGTGGTCGAGCACCTCGATGGACCCGTACTTGTAGCCGGGGCGCGACTTGGGCAGCAGGTGCGGGGCCTGGGTCATGGACTCCATGCCGCCGGCGACCACGACGTCGACCTCGCCGGCCCGGATCAGCTGGTCGGCCATCGCGATGGCGTTCAAGCCGGACAGGCAGACCTTGTTGATGGTGATCGACGGGACGCTCATCGGGATGCCCGCCTTGACCGCGGCCTGGCGGGACGGGAGCTGCCCGGCGCCGGCCTGGAGCACCTGCCCCATGATCACGTACTGCACCTGGTCGCCGGACACGCCGGCGCGCTCCAGCGCCGCCTTGATGGCGTGCGCGCCGAGGTCCGCGGCGGAGAAGTCCTTCAGCGCGCCGAGGAGGCGGCCGATCGGGGTGCGCGCTCCGGCGACGATCACGGACTGTGCGGTCATGAGGGGGCCTCCACAAAGGTTCGGCGGCGACGTTTGCCACGATACCCAGAGCGACCGAACGGGATTTCGGGCGCCCCGCCCCTGGCCGGGCCCCGTCGACCCGCCGTCCCACCTGGAGGAGCACCCATGCTGACCCGCATCGACCACATCGGGATCGCCTGCCACGACCTGGAGGCGACCGTGGAGTTCTACCGGGAGACGTACGGCTTCACCGACGCGCACTTCGAGGTGAACGAGGAGCAGGGCGTCCGCGAGGCGATGCTGAAGATCAACGCGACCGGGGACGGCGCGGCGAGCTACATCCAGCTGATCCAGCCGATCCGGGACGACTCCACCGTCGCCAAGTGGCTGGAGAAGAACGGCGAAGGCGTGCATCACATTGCCTTCGGCACGGACGGGGACGTCCAGGACGAGGCGGACGGGATCGCGGGCAAGGGCGTCCGGGTGCTGTACGACGCGCCGAGGCGGGGCTCGATGGGCTCGCGGATCACGTTCCTGCACCCGAAGGACTGCCACGGCGTGCTCACGGAGCTCGTCCAGAAGGCCCGGGACTGACCCGTTACGGGTCTGCGGGCGCCGCGCTCCGCACCGGCCGGACACGCCGGCACGTGTCCGGTTTAGGGGCTTTCACCGGCGAAGATGATCAGACTTGCGGGGACACGTCGGGAAACCCGTGGATCGTGACGTGTTCGATATCACAACGGTGAGTACGGGGCTGGGAGCGCCAGTGTGTAGTGATTCGGGCACGTTTGGTGCTTTTCCGAGGCGCACCCCCGGGCACCTGGGACGTCGTGGGCAACCGCACAAAAAGGACAAAGTACGCAGCGCGTCAAGATGAGCCCCCAACACGGCAGCTCCCGGAGTACGCTTCTGTCGCCGGAAGAGGTCTGGGGCACTGCGCCATTTCAGCCAGGCGATCAACCGGTCCCCGGAACCACCCGTAGCCCCGTCACATCAGGATTGAGCCACATGCAGTCCGACATCGACGCCCAGCTCAGCAACTTCTTCGAAGACACGCCCCCACGCGAGTTCGACGTGGTGCTCCGCGGCTACGACCGGCACCAGGTCGACGAGCACATCAAACAGCTCGACAACGAGGTCCGGCAGGCCCGCGAGTCCACCGGCGCCCTGCAGCGGGAGCTGTCGGACGCGCACCGCCAGCTGCAGGAGCAGGAACGCCCGACCTACTCCGGTCTCGGCGCCCGCATCGAGCAGCTGCTGCGACTCGCCGAGGAGCAGGCCACCGAACTCGTCCAGGCCGCCCGGTCGGAGGCCAACGAGATCAAGGCCGCGGCCAAGGTCGACGCGGCGGAGCTGCGCGCCACCGCCGAGAACGACGCCTCCGAGCTGCGCGCCACCGCGCAGCGCGAGGGCGACGAGATGCGCAACGCGGCCGAGCGCGAGGCCGAGGACGTCCGCACCTCCGCCCGCCGCGAGGCCGACGAGCTGACCTCGACCACCGAGCGCGAGGTCGCCAAGCTGCGCGCCACCGCCGACCACGAGGTCGCCGAGAAGCGCGCCAGCGCCGAGCGTGAGATCGCCAAGCTCCGGACCACCACCGAGCGCGAGGTCGCCCAGCTGCGCGCCTCCACCAAGCGCGAGCGCGACGAGATCCTCACCACGGCCAAGCGGCAGGCCGACGAGATGCGGGCCCAGGCCCAGCGCATCCTGGAGGAGAGCGAGGCCCAGCGCGCCCAGGCCGAGGCCGAGTTCGAGATCCAGCTGGCCGCCCGCCGCGAGGAGGCCGACCGGCAGGACGCCGAGCGGCACGCCAACGCGCAGCAGGCCACCCAGAAGCTGGTCGCCGAGGCCGAGCAGCGCGCCGCGTCCGCCGAGCAGCGGGCGGCCAAGGCCACCCAGCAGGCCGAGCAGACCCGCCGCGAGGCCGACTCGCACGCCAAGCAGCTGATGGCCAACGCGCGCAAGAACAGCGACAACGTCATCGCCGAGGCCAAGTCGCAGGCCGAGCAGCTGCTCGCCGAGACCAAGGCCGAGGCCGACCGCGTCCGCACCGCCGCGCAGCGCCAGGTGGACGAGCTCACGCGCCAGCGCGACAGCATCACCAGCCACCTCAACCAGCTGCGCCAGCTCATCGGCGGCGTGGCCCCGTCCATGGGCGGCGCCGACGAGATCGCCGCCCCGCCGGAGAAGCCCGCGATCTCCTCGCCGGAGCCCAAGCCCGCGCCCGCGCAGGCCGCTCCGGCCCAGGCCAAGCAGCCGGCCGCCAAGGCCGCCCCGGCCAAGGCCGCGCAGGCCAAGAAGTCCGACGAGGACGACGAGGACTGGTGGCAGGAGTAGGGCGCCGACAGAACGCGGGCGGGGCGCGGGTGGGCCGGACCCGCTGACACGCCCGGCTCTTCCGGACGCGAAGCGAAAAGCCTGGAGGTGGGAAACTACCTCTAGGCTTTTCCGCGTCTGAACCGGTATCGCGTGGGTCGTCCCCTCCCGGCACGGTCAGCTCCCGCGCGGACGGCCGGACGGAGAACGAGGAGAGTGCCGTGTCAGAAGACGTCCCCCCGAAGAACCGGCCTCCCCTGCCCGAGGACGCCGCCGGCGACGACGGCACCGAGGAGACCGGGACGGCCGGGGAGGCCGCGGCGGCCGGACGCGCACCGGACGCCTCCGTTCCGCCGCCGTCCCCGCCCGCCGACGACGAGCCCGTCGACTCTCCCGAACCCGCAGACTCTCCCGAACCCGCCGAGCCCGCCGAGCCCGCGGCCGCCGCGGCGCCCGCCGAATCGGGAGGATCGGTACGGCTCGGCGACGTGGCCACGGTCGACGACGACGACAACGGCGGCGTCACCGGCAAGACCCTGACCAGGCCGGAGCCCGAACCGGAGGCCGGCCCGGAACGGGCGCTGCCCGTACCGGCGGGGACGGCGGCGCCTCCCGCGACCCCGGACCCGGCCCTCGACATCGAGCAGCGCAAGCGCGAGGCGGGCGTCGACCAGCGGTTCCCGTTCGGACGGCCCGGCCGGCCGCTCGGCCAGGCGCACCCGTTCGTGTTCGGCTTCACCGCCGCGCTGGGCGTGATGACCGCCTACATCCTGGTCCGGGCCGCCGCCAACGCGCAGTCCGTGATCATCATGCTGGTCGTGGCGATGTTCCTGGCGGTCGGCCTCAACCCGGCGGTGGAGCGGCTCAAGCGGCTCGGGCTGTCGCGCGGCTGGTCGGTGGCCGTGGTCTTCCTCGGCGTGCTGCTGTTCTTCTCCGGGTTCGTGGCCTCGCTCATCCCGCCGCTGACCGACCAGGTCTCGGCGCTGACCAAGAACGTCCCGATCTACATCCAGCAGCTCCAGGACAACCCGAAGATCGCCGAGTGGGACCAGCGCTACAGGCTGCTGGAGCAGGCCCAGAAGAAGATCAACGACCCCAAGTTCCAGGAGACGCTGGCCACCCGGGCGTACGAGGTCGGCCGGCAGGCGGTGAGCGGGACCGTCCAGTCGCTGACGATCCTCATCCTGACGCTGTACTTCCTCGGCTCGCTGCCGCAGATCAAGACGTTCGCCTACCAGCTCGCGCCGCGCTCGCGGCGCGCCCGGGTGGCGCTGCTCGGCGACGAGATCCTGGACCGGATCGGCGGGTACGTCGCGGGCCAGTTCACGATCGCGTTCATCGCGGGGCTCGCCAGCTACATCTTCCTGGAGATCCTCGGCCTGCCGTACGCGCTGGCGCTGTCGCTCATCGTCGCGGTGACCGCGCTGATCCCGCTGATCGGCGCGACGATCGGGGCGGTGGTCGTGACGCTGGTGGCGTTCCTGAACGGGCTCCCCGAGGGCATCGCCAGCATCGTGTTCTACGTGATCTACCAGCAGGTGGAGAACTACCTGGTCTACCCGCGGATCATGAAGCGGACGGTGGACGTGCAGCCGGCCGTGACGATCGTGGCGGCGCTGGTCGGGGCGGCGCTGCTGGGGGTGATCGGGGCGCTGCTGGCGATCCCGACGGCCGCCGCGATCTCGCTGGTGATCCGGGAGGTGTTCCTGCCCCGGCAGGAGTCGCTGTAGCTACTGGGAGGCGCGCGCCAGCGCCGCGGCGAACTCCGACACCGCCTGGTTGAACAGGTCGGGCTGCTCGACGGCGCACAGGTGCCCGGCGCGCGGGATGACCGTCAGCTCGGCGTTCGGCATGACGTCGGCCATCGCGCGGGCGTCGTCCTCGGTGCTGACGGCGTCCTCGGAACCGACCATGACCAGCGCGGGGACCTTCAGCCCGCGCAGCGTCTCGAACGAGGGCTCCCGCGCGGCCATCGCCCGCAGCGCCCACGCCGCGGCCGGGGGCGGGGTGGACTGGACGAGCCCGCGCACCCGCCCGTACACCAGCGCCCGCTGCCGGAGCGTGGTGGGCCCGACCAGGTGCGGCAGGACCTCGTCCAGCAGGACGCTGACGTCGCCGTCGCGGTCGATGGCCTCGGCCTGGCGGAGCCGGGCGAGCCGGACGGTGTCGGTGTCCTCGGCGGCCTTGGTGTCGGCGAGGACGAGGCCCAGCACGAGGTCGGGATGGCGGCGGCACAGCGCCATCGCCACGTACCCGCCCATCGACAGCCCGCCGACGACCGCCCGCGCGACGCCGAGCCGCCGGAACATCCGGGCGACGTCGTCGGCCATGAGCTCCACCGACGGCTCGTCCGCGCCGAGCCGCGAGCCGCCGAAGCCGCGCAGGTCGGGTGTGATCACGCGGAACCGCCCGGCGAGCCCCTCGCGCTGCCCGAGCCACATCGCCGACGACAGGGGGAACGCGTGCAGGAGAACGAGCGGCGTGCCGGTCCCGATGTCCCTCGCGTACAGCTGCACGGTCATGGCGCAATCGTTACCCGTGCGGGCGGCCATGGAGAGCCGGGTGGCCGTGATCGGTCGCGCGGGTTTACTCGCCCGGTTCGTCCCATTCGGTGGGAAGTGGGAACGAGCCTGGGGCGACCCGCTTGACGATCTCGTTCAGCACGATCTGGACGTACGGCTCGCCGACCCACAGGTGCTTCGCGCCGTCCACGGCGACCACCTCGGCCTGCGGGATCCGCTTGAAGCGCTCGCGGGCCTCGGCGGGACGCAGGTAGTCGTCGAACTCCGGGACCAGCGCGACCACCGGGCGGCCGTCCTCGCCCCAGGCGTCCAGGTCGGCGTCGCCGGCGCGGTGCAGCGGCGGGGACAGCAGGATCGCGCCCTCCACCAGCGGGTCGCGGCCCCACTTGAGCGCCAGCTCGGTCCCGAACGACCAGCCGAGCAGCCACGGGTGCGGCAGGTCGCCGAACTCGGCGTACTCGATCGCCGCCGCGACGTCGAACCGCTCGGTCTCGCCGCCGCCGAACTCGCCCTGGCTCGTCCCGTGGACGGAGGTCGTGCCGCGGGTGTTGAAGCGCAGCACCGCCACGTCCGCGAGCGCGGGCAGCCGGAACGACGCCTTGCGCAGCACGTGGCTGTCCATCATGCCCTCGGCCGTGGGCAGCGGATGCAGGCAGACGAGCGTGGCCACCGGGGGACGCTCGGCCGGCAGCGCCAGCTCACCGATCAGCTCCAGCCCGTCGGCGGTGTGCAGCGTGATCGCCTCCCGCCGGGCCGGCAGGACCGTGCTCGCGCGGATCTCACCCATCGGTCTCCTCGTCTCAGCGGAATCGGTCTCAGCGGAATTCGGTTTCGGCGGAATCGGTCACGGCGGAACTCAATAGCGGGGCGCGTTCCGGGAGCGGAGCGTGCGCGGGGACCGCCGCTCGCGGGCCTGCCAGCAGGGACGGTGCCAGTGCCGCCGGTCGTCCGCGCCGCCGCGCCCGTCGGCGGGCCACGCCACCACGTGCCCCACGCCGGGCGGGATCAGCTGGTCGCAGCCCGGGCAGCGGTACGGCTTGGCGGCGTTCGACCCGGGCACCATCCGGACGTTCCAGTCCCCGTCGGCGCCCTCCTCGGTGCGCTGCGACCACGCCGAACCGCCGCCGGACGGGCGCGGGCCCGAGTCGGCGCGGCGGTTCTTGCGCGGGCTCATGGCGTCCAGGATATGGGCGCGTGCACGGCCTGCCGCCTCTCAGCGGAGGGGGCGGCGGGCGGTGGCGTGCTCCTCCAGCAGCGGTGTGGGCGCCAGCGCCGGCTCGCGCGTCTCGGCGTACAGGGCCCGCAGTACGGACACCGCGCGGTCGAGCCCGAGCCGGTCGAGATCGGCGATCGGTCCGGTCGGGTAGCCGCAGCCGAGCGTCATCGCGGCGTCGATCGGGTCGGCGGCGGCGTAGCCCGCGCCGAGCATGGCGGCGGCGTCGTTCAGGTACGGGAAGCGCAGCGCGTCCACGATGAACCCGGCGCGGTCGCGGCAGCGGACCGGGGTGAGGCCGAGCGCGGACACCAGCGCGGCGGCCCGCTCGGCGACGCCCTCGCCGGTCGCGGCGGTCGCGGCGATCTCCACCACGGGACCGCCCGCCTCCGGCAGGTGCAGGCCGACGACGTCGGCGGGACGGCCGGTGGCCATGGCCCGCCCGATCACCGGGCCGTGCGTGCCCGCGACGGCCAGGACGGCGTCCGGCCGGGCCGCGACCTCGCCGACGTCCGGGCCGAGGACGACCAGGTCGCAGCCCGCCGGGTCGGCGCCGGCGGTCACGTGCGCGGCGGCGGCCTCCTCCAGCGCGTCCCCGGCGTGGCGGATCTCGCCGCCCGCCGCCGCCAGCGCCGTGACGAGCGCGCTCGCCGCCGCGGCGTCGAGGCCGATGACACCGACGCTCGGCACGGCCGCGTCCGCCGCGCCGCCGGTCGCCTCCTCCGGGCGCGTCTCGTACGAGTAGAAGCCGCGGCCCGTCTTGCGGCCCAGCAGCCCGGCGGTGACCAGCTCGCGCAGTACGGGCGAGGGCGCGTGCCGCCGGTCGCGGGACTCGGCGTACACCGCCTCCAGCACCTCCAGGCAGGTGTCGAGGCCGATCAGGTCCATCAGCGTGAACGGCCCCATCGGCAGCCCGGCGCCGGCCTTCATCGCGGTGTCGATGTCGTCGCGGGTGGCGTGCCCGGACTCCAGCATGTTCGCGGCCTGGTTCAGGTAGCCGAACAGCAGCCGGTTGGCGACGAACCCGGCCCGGTCGCCGATCGTCACCGGCGTCTTGCCGAGGCCCGTGACCAGGTCGGCGACGCGGCGCACGGCGTCCGGCTCGGTCAGCACGGTGCCGATCACCTCGACCAGCCGCATCACCGGCGCCGGGTTGAAGAAGTGCACCCCGACGACCTTGCCGGGACGGCCGGTGCCGGCGGCGATCGCGGTGACCGGCAGCGAGGAGGTGTTGGTGGCGAGCACGGCGTCGTCGCGGCAGACGCGGTCGAGCTCGGCGAAGACCTTCCGCTTGAGGTCCAGCCGCTCCGGCACCGCCTCGATCACCAGGTCGCAGCCGCCCAGGTCGGCGAAGTCGGTGGTCAGCTCGATCCGGCCGAGGATCTCGCGCCGCGCGTCCTCGGTGAGCTTGCCGCGCTTGACCGCGCGCCCCGTCGAGCTCTCCAGATGGCCGCGGCCGCGCTCCAGCGCGGCATCGTTGATCTCCACACCGACGACCGCGAGCCCGCCGCGGGCCAGCACCTCGGCGATGCCCGCGCCCATCGTGCCCAGCCCGACGACCCCGACCCTGCTGAAGGAACCACCACTCATGCACGGCAGTCTCCCAGAACGCTCCGGAACCGCCCGTCCCGGGTACGACCGGAGGGTGCGCCTCGGAATCTTCCTCATCGCCGCCCGCTACCCGGGCCAGGACGACGCCGCCGCCCTCTCCCGCACCGTCGACGCGGCCGTCGCGGCGGAACGCGCCGGATTCGACGACGTGTGGCTCGCCGAGCACCACTTCATGTCGTACGGCGTCGTCCCGTCCGCGACCGCGCTGGCGGGCCACCTGCTCGGCCGCACCCGCCGGATCGACGTCGGGACGGCGGTCAGCGTGCTGTCCAACCGCCATCCCGTCGCCCTCGCCGAGGAGGCGGCGCTGCTGAGCACGGTGTCCGGCGGCCGGTTCCGGCTCGGCGTCGGGCGCGGCGGCCCCTGGCAGGACCTGGAGGTCTTCGGCACCGGCCTCCCCCGCTACGAGTCCGGCTTCGGGGAGTCCCTGGACCTGCTGCTCGCCTGGCTGGACGGCCGCGAGCGCCTCGGCTGGGACGGCGACCACTTCCGCTTCCGCGAGGTCCCGGTCGTGCCGCGCGCGCCCGCTCCCCCGCCGGTCGCCGTCGCCTGCACGTCCCCCGCCACCGAACGGCTCGCCGCCGAACGCGGCCTGCCGATGCTGCTCGGCATGCACGTCGGTGACGAGGAGAAGGCCGCAGCGATAGCGCGTTATGGCCGTACCGAAACACCGCGCCTCTCACACATCTCGCACATCTCTACGCATCTCGCGCAGGTGGGCGACAGCCGGAAGGAGGCGGTCGCGACCCTGATGCGGGAGATGCCGCGCTGGCTCGGCCCCGGCCTGGACGGCTACGTACCGGTCGACGGCCGCCCCCGCGAACGGCGCGACCCGGTCGAGTACACGAGGCGCATGTGCGAGCTGCACCCGGTCGGCTCACCGGACGACTGCGCGGAGTCGCTGCTGAGGACGGTCGAGGCGACCGGCGTCCGCCATCTGATCCTGCTCGCGGAGGCGGCCGGCTCGCGCGCGGCGACGCTGGAGAACATCGAGCGCCTCGGCGCCGAGGTCGTCCCGAAGGTACGGGCCGGAGCGGCCTGACGGCGCCCCGGCCCGCGCCGGAGGGGCGTCAGCAGTCGCGCAGCTCGGGCGACTGGTTGAGGATCTGCTCGCGGGCGGTCACGAACGTGCGGTACGCGTCCGAGTCGCCGGAGGGGAACACCGCGACGCGGTGGCAGTTCTGGAAGGCCAGCTTCATCCCGAAGTGGCGTTCCAGCGCCCCGCGCATGGCGTCGCTGGCCAGGACCCGCAGCAGCTGGCCGCGCGCCTGCTCGTCCGGCGGCGGCGTGTGGTTGTCGGCGAAGTCGCCGCCGTCCACCTGGAGCTTCGCCACCAGACCGGTGATCATCTCCCAGGCGTAGGGCAGCGAGTCGCGGACGCAGGTGACGAAGGCGGCGTCGTCCACCTCGCCCTTCCGCGCGGTTTCGAGGAGTTCCGGGGACACGTCAAGGGACATGGACGGGCTTCCTTTCACTGAATGTGATGAGCACCCACCACCCGTGACGCTAACCAGGCATTCCGGAGAATTCCAGGGCTTGACAGTGCCGGGTAAGGAATCGATCACGCGCGCGTGGCACCGTTCCGCCCGGTGTGGGGACGCCGGACGCGGCGGGCTCGTGCCCTCCGCATCCGGCGCCTCAGCGTCCGGCGGCGTGCGCGGCGCCGCGCGCCCGCGCGGCCCGCTTCACTACCCGGCGCTCGGACCGCTGCGCGGCCTCGTCGGCCCAGAACCGCAGGCTCCGGCGCGCCGCGCCGGCGGCCCGCTCGTTCCGGGCCCTGGCCCGCAGGTCGCGCGCCCGGTCCTGCTTCACCGCGTACATGATCTCGCTGTGCAACATCGCCCCTCCTAGGCTGTCCGGGCCGTCTCCCGGCCCGACATCCTCAAGGTTCGTCCTAAGGCACCCCCGCCCACATCGGGACTTAGCCCTATCTCGGAGCCCCCTGGGCGCCTTAGAAGCGCCTAAGCCGCCCCGTCCGTCTTAGGCGGGCGGCAGAATCTCCGGCCATGAGCGACAGGGACCCGCTGGCCGGGCTGGACGACATCGACTGGGCGGCCCTCGGCCACGCCTACGGCACTGCGGAGGACGTGCCCGGCCTGCTCCGGGGCCTGCGCTCCGGCTCGGCCGACGAGCGGGAGGAGGCCCTCCACGCGCTGTACGGGAACATCTACCACCAGGGCAGCCGCTACGAGGCGAGCGCCGCGGCCGTCCCGTTCCTGAGCCGGCTGGCCGCCGACCCGGCGGTGCCCGGCCGGGCGGACATCGTGGAGCTGCTGGCCTCCCTCGCGCTCGGCTTCGACGAGGCCCACCTGCCCGGAGGCGTCGACATCGCGGCCTGGCGCGCCCAGGTCGAACGGCTGCGCTCCTCGGACGCCGAGACCGAGCTGCGGCGCATGGACGAATGGGTCGCCCAGGCGCCCACCGAGGGCGAGCGACGGGTAAGGGAAGGACGCCGCGCCGGTTACGACCACGACGAGACCGTGCGGTACCTCCTCCACGAGCTGGGCGCGTACGACGCCGTACGCGCCGAGGTCCCCGCCCTGCGCGGGCTGCTCCGCGATCCCGACGCCGGGGTGCGGGCGGCGGCCGCGTACACGCTGGGCTGGTTCCCGGAGGAGGCGGCCGGATCGCTTCCCGCCCTCCACGCCATGCTGAGGTCCGATCGCGTCCAGAGCGCCGGGGCCCACGCGATCGTCTCCCTGGGGCTGCTCGGCGGCACCGAGTACGTGCCCGCGCTGCGCGAGGCGCTCACCGCCGACCGCCCGCCCCTGCTCCGTTCGGCGGCCGCGATCGCGCTCGCCGTGCTGGGCGTCGCCGACGAGGAGGTGCTCGGCGCGCTGGAGGAGGCCGCCGTCCGGCCTCCGGAGCAGGACGTGTCCGGCCTCATCCACCTGAACGGCAACCTGCGCGGCCTGGCGACGCAGACGCTCGCGCTGGTGGAGGAGCCAGCGCACCCGCGGTTGCTCGGCGCGATGCTGAAGGGGCTCGCGCTCAGTTCGGGACCGGAGGCGTTCGCGACGGCCGAGGCGGTGCTGCGGACCGTCTTCGGGCAGCCGGAGGGCGCACCGCTGCCGCCGTACGACGAGCTGACCGAGCCGCAGCGGCGCGCCGTGCGGACGCTCGCCGAGATGGACGACGAGACCTGGCGCTGGGGCAACTTCATGATGATCCTCGGAGCGTGGGGCGTCCCGTCCTGGCAGGCGGAGTGCCGGGCGTACGCGGGGCTTGCCCAAGGCGGGCGCGAGCACGGCGCGGGCTCACTAAGGTGAGGGACCGTGCGTCTCGTTATCGCCCGCTGCAGCGTGGACTACGCCGGCAAGCTCACCGCCCACCTGCCGATGGCTCTCAGGCTCGTCCTCATCAAGGCCGACGGGAGCGTGAGCATCCATGCCGACGACCGCGCGTACAAGCCGCTGAACTGGATGAACCCGCCGTGCACGCTGCGCGAGGAGCCGTTCGAGGAGAACGGCGCCATCGCGAAGTGGACGGTCACCCACAGCAAGTCCGGCGAGCGGCTCATCCTCACCGTCAACGAGATCGTGCACGACTCCAGCCACGAACTCGGGCTCGACCCCGGGCTGGTCAAGGACGGCGTCGAAGCGCACCTCCAGGAGCTGCTGGCCGAGCACATCACGACGCTCGGGGACGGCTACACGCTGATCCGCCGCGAGTACCCGACGGCGATCGGGCCCGTCGACATCCTGTGCCGGGACTCCGACCAGGCGACGGTCGCGGTGGAGATCAAGCGGCGCGGCGAGATCGACGGGGTGGAGCAGCTGACCCGGTACCTGGAGCTGCTGAACCGCGACCCGCACCTGGCACCGGTACGCGGCATCTTCGCGGCGCAGGAGATCAAGCCGCAGGCGCGGGTGCTGGCCACCGACCGCGGGATCGGGTGCGTGACGCTCGACTACGACGCGCTGCGCGGGATCGAGCACGAGGGCACGCTCTTCTGACGTCCCGCCTCCGGCACGGGCGCGCGGCATAATGACGGGGCATGACGACCCGAGCCGCCGGCACCTTCGACATCGACTCCTGGGACGCGGAGAAGCCGTACGAGGAGGAGAACGGCGTCAAGCTCACCCGCGTCCGGGTCGGCAAGACCTTCCACGGCGACCTGGTGGGCGGCAGCACCACGGAGCTGGTCACGGTGGAGACCGCGGCCGGGCCCGCGGCGTACGTCGGGATCGAGACGGTACGGGGCATCCTGCACGGCCGTGAGGGGACGTTCGTCCTCCAGCACAGCGCCGGGAACGACGACGGCACGCCCGAGACGCAGTGGCTGCGCTGGCTGATCGTGCCGACGTCCGGCACCGGCGAGCTGGCCGGGATCCGCGGCGAAGGAGAGATCATCGTCACGCCGGACGGCGGCCACTCCTGGAGCATCGACTACACGCTCGGCTAGGACGCGGCTAGGGCGCGGCTATGGCGGGGCACCGCGTGCTCGGCCGACCGGTGCGCCGCCGGTAATCTGCAAGGCATGTCCCCGGCGACCACCGACACCACGCGCGAGCGCATCATCGACGCGGCCGAGGAGTGCTTCGCCCGGTTCGGCGTCGCCAAGACGACGGTCGAGGACATCGCGGTCGCCGCGAAGCTGTCGCGCGCGACGGTCTACCGGAGCGTCACCGGCGGCCGGGACGAGCTGATCCTCGCGGTGGTGCTGCGCGACCTGCGCCGCTTCCTGGACCGGCTGGCGGAGCGGCTGCGCAGCGAGCGGTCGGTGTCGGAGGCCGTGGTGGAGGGGACGCTGGACGCGGTCGCGTACGTGCGGGAGCAGCCCGCCGCGGCGGCGTTCCTGGTGCCGGAGGCGGCCGGGCACATGCAGGCGGCGGTGGCGAAGGCGGCCGAGCACGTGCTGTCGGTGTGCTGCGACTACGTGCGCCCGCACTTCGAGGAGGCGCAGCGGCGCCGGCTGCTGCGCGCCGACATCGAGGTGGAGGGCACGGTGGAGTTCCTGTTCCGGATGATCACCTCGCTGATCGTGATGGACCGGGACCGGGACGCCGCGGCGCTGCGCCGGTTCCTGCGCACCTACGTGGTGCCGGTGATCGCCGGCCCTGGGGCGCCCGCCGCCGCACCGGCGGCCCCGGCCGCTCCGCGGAGCCGGTAGCTTCTGGAGACCGGGCCCGCGCGGGCCCGGCGGGTACGGAGCGGGAGGAAGGCCGGAGATGGGGACGGTGCACCAGATGCGGGGACGCTCCTCGATCAGGCCGAGTCCGGTGTTCCTGCTCATCGTGGCGGTCACCGTCCTGTGCGGGCTGATCGCCTGGCGGTACGGGCAGATGACCACCACGCCCGCGCGGGTGGCGGTGTTCGGCTTCGTCGTGGCGGGCTGGGTGCTGTCGCTGTGCGTGCACGAGTTCGGGCACGCCTACCTGGCGTTCCGGTCCGGCGACCACAGCGTCGCGACCCGCGGATACCTCACGCTCAACCCGGCCAAGTACGCCGACGTCACGCTGAGCTTCGCGATCCCCGTGCTGTTCATCCTGCTGGGCGGGATCGGCTTTCCGGGCGGCGCGGTGTGGATCGACCGGCACGCGATCAAGGGCCGGCTCAAGCACAGCCTGATCTCGGCGGCGGGCCCGCTGTCGAACGCGCTGTTCGCGATCGTGCTGGCCGCGATCTTCGCCAAGTTCGCCGGGCCGGACCACGGGCTGTTCTGGGCCGCGCTGGCGTTCCTGGCGTTCCTCCAGGTCACCGCGGCGGTGCTCAACCTGCTGCCGATCCCGGGACTGGACGGCTTCGGGATCATCGAGCCGTACCTGCCGGGCCGGTGGGTGGCCAAGGCCAACGAGTACGGCGGCTACGTGTTCCTCGCGCTGATCGCCGCGCTGTGGCTGATCCCGGCGGTGAACCAGGGCTTCTTCGACATCACCTACGGGCTCGCGGGGCTGATCGGGCTGGACCACTTCCCGTTCAAGCTGTCCCTGGACGTCTCGCCGATCACGACCGGCCACGCGCTCTTCCAGTTCTGGGAGAAGTAGGGGCTCACGGGCCGATCTGGCCGGCGGCCCATTCGGCCCAGTCGCGGCGCATGGCCATGTAGCGCTTGCCGTATTCAAGGGCGATCCGCCCGAAGTCGGACGGGTCGCCGCCCTGCGCGTCCAGGGTCCGTTCCAGTTCGGTCAGGGTCTCGTGCTCGCCGCCCGCGCCGGCGGCGAGGCCGCGCAGGTAGTCGCGGGCCTGGGCGGGCTCCAGGGAGCCGAGGAAGAACACCCGGAGGATGCTCTCGTCCCGCCGGGCGGTGCGGGGCGAGGTCTCGGTCAGCCAGCGGCGCAGCTCGCCGCGGCCGGCCTCGGTGGCGCGGTACTCCTTGCGGCCGCGCGGCCCCTCGGCGGTCACCTCGATGAGCCCGTCGGCGGTGAGCTTGCCCAGCTCGCCGTACAGCTGGCTCTGGGTGGCCGACCAGACGTGCCCGAGCGAGACCTCGAAGGTCTTGAGCAGGTCGTACCCGCTGCAGCCGGGCACCTCGGCGATCAGTCCCAGTACGGCGTGGCGGAGGCTCATGCCCCGGATCCTAGCCTCCTACATTGACATGTCGCGATTGGACGTTTTAGTTTCGACCTGTCGAAAGTGGAATATCGAGGGAGCCGCGCCATGAGTGAGCAGACCGGGACCCGACCCCTCTGGATGGAGGGCCATCTGGCCCCCGTCCCCGACGAGATCGACGCGACCGGCCTGCCGGTCACCGGCACCCTCCCGCCCGAGCTGACCGGACGGTACTTCCGCAACGGCCCCAACCCGCGCCCCGGCGAGCAGACCGCCCACTGGTTCTCCGGCCACGGCATGCTGCACGGGATCCGGCTTCGCGGCGGGCGCGCCGAGTGGTACCGCAACCGGTGGGTCCGCACGAGCGCGTTCACCGAGGACGCGTCCCTGCTCCGGCCGGACTTCACCGTCGACCGGACCGCCGTCACCGCGAACACCCACGTCGTCCCGTTCAACGACCGGATCTACGCGCTGATCGAGGTCGGCTTCCCGTACGAGGTGACGCCCGATCTCGGCACCGTCGGCCCGTGCGACTTCGGCGGCCGGCTGACGAGCGCGATGACCGCGCACCCCAAGGAGGACCCGGTCACCGGGGAGCTGCTGTTCTTCGGGTACGGGTTCACGCCGCCGTACCTGACGTACCACCGCCTGTCCCCCGCCGGCGAGCTGGTCGAGAGCCGCGAGATCGACGTGCCCGGGGCGACGATGATGCACGACTTCGCGATCACCGAGAACCATGTGGTCTGGCTGGACCTGCCGCTGGTCTTCGACCTCGCGCTGGCCGACCGCGGCATGCCGTACCGCTGGGACGACGGCTACGGCGCCCGCCTCGGGATCATGCCGCGCGGCGGAGGCGCCGTCCGGTGGTACGAGATCGACCCCTGCTACGTGTTCCACGTCGGCAACGCGCACGAGGACGGGCAGGGCCGCGTGGTGCTGGACGGCGCCCGCTACAGCCCGGAGACGTTCACGGCGGCATGGGCGTCGATCGGCGGGCTGTCGGCGGAACCCGCGCGGGCGGACGCCCCGCGGGCGATGGCCGAGATCGGCGATGCCCGGCTGCACCGCTGGACGATCGACACCGCCACCGGCAAGGTCACCGACGAGGCGCTCGACGACCGCGGCGTGGAGTTCCCCACCCACGACGACTCGCTGACCGGGCGGCCGCACCGGTTCCTGTACACGGTCGCCGGCGACTCGATCGTCAAGTACGACCTCCGCACCGGCTCCAGCTCGGAGCACGCGCCCGGCCCCGGCCTGGTCCCGGGCGAGGCGGTGTTCGTTCCGGCCGAGGGGGCGCGGAACGAGGACGAGGGCTGGCTGCTGTCGATCGTGTCCGACACCGCGGGCCAGGGATCGGAGCTCGTCGTCCTGGACGCCGCGGATCTCTCCCCCACCGCCGCCGTACGGCTGCCGCGCCGCGTACCGGCGGGATTCCACGGCAGCTGGATTCCCGACCGACAGGGCGTCCAATAAGGTGATTTGAGTCGGTATGCTGCGCAAGCAGTCACTTACTGAGCTCACCGGGAGGTTCCTCATGTCCGTGGCCACGGAGAGCACGACCTTCGAGTCCCTCAACCCGGCCACCGGCGAGGTCGTCGCCGAGCACCCGAACTCGGACGCCGCCGCCGTCGCCGCGGCGATCGAGCGGGCGCGCACGGCGGCCGAGTGGTGGCGGGCCCTCGGCTGGAAGGAACGCCGGCTCCGGCTCCTCAACGTCAAGGGCGCGCTGACCCGCAACCTCAACCGCATGGCCGAGGTCATCCACCAGGAGACCGGCAAGCCGCTGCAGGACGCCCAGCTTGAGACGATCATGGCGATCGTGCACCTCGACTGGGCCGCCCGCAACGCCCGCAAGGTCCTCGGCCCGCGCACCGTGTTCCCGGGCATGGCCTCGATCAACCAGAAGGCCGTCCTGGAGTACCAGCCGCTCGGCGTCGTCGGCGTCATCGGCCCGTGGAACTACCCGATCTTCACCCCGATGGGCTCGATCGCGTACGCGCTCGCCGCCGGCAACGCGGTCGTCTTCAAGCCGTCCGAGTTCACCCCCGGCGTCGGCGTCCTGCTCGCCGAGATCGTCGACGGCGTCGTCCCCGAGCGGCCCGTGCTGCAGACCGTCACCGGACTCGGCGCGACCGGCGCCGCGCTGGCCTCCTCGCCGGACATCAGCAAGATCGCGTTCACCGGCTCGGCCCGTACCGCCAAGAAGGTCATGGCGGCCTGCGCCGAGAACCTCACCCCCATCGTCGCCGAGTGCGGCGGCAAGGACGCCTGCATCGTCGACGCGGACGCCGACCTGGACGCCGCCGCCGACGCCGCGCTGTGGGGCGCCATGTCGAACGCGGGCCAGACCTGCATCGGCGTCGAGCGGATCTACGTGCACGACGCCGCGTACGACGCGTTCCTCGGCAAGCTCACCGAGAAGGCCAAGGACCTGCGCCCCGGCTTCGACCGCGAGGCCGCGTACGGCCCGATCACCATGCCGGGCCAGCTCGACATCATCGAGCGGCACATCAAGGACGCCCTCGACAAGGGCGGCACGGCCGTCGTCGGCGGCGCCGACTCCGTCCGCAAGCCCTACGTCGAGCCGGTCGTGCTCACCGACGTCCCCGAGGACTCGTCGGCCGTCTGCGAGGAGACGTTCGGCCCGACCATCACCGTCCACCGCGTCAAGGATCTGGACGAGGCCGTCGAGAAGGCCAACCGCACCAACTACGGGCTGGCCGGGACGATCTTCTCCAAGGACAAGTCCCGCGCCATGGAGGCCGCCCGGCGGATGCGCTCCGGGATGACGTCCATCAACGCGTTCGCCTCGTTCGCGATGGTCGCCGCCCTGCCGTTCGGCGGCGTCGGCGAATCCGGCTTCGGACGCATCCACGGCGCCGACGGCCTGCGCGAGTTCGCCCGCCCGAAGGCCATCACCCGCACCCGTTTCAACCTGCCGATGAACCTCACCTCCTTCGACCGTACCGAAAAGGAGATGGCGCGCATCCTGTCGATGATCAACATGATGCACGGCAAGCGCTACAAGCGCTGATCCGCGTACCGCGCGGCCGGTGCCTCCGGGGGGTCAAGGCACCGGCCGCGCGGCGCTTTCCGGGAAAAGCCTCCTGCGCATTTCGGCGGGCATATCGAAGGTCCACCAGACCACGTCGCCGTTCGCCGCCCGCCGCGCCCGCGCGACCTCCCCGAGATCGCGATATTCGGCCGGGCACGCCGACGCCAGCGCGATCCGCCGCACAGAGCCCTCGGCCCCGGCCGGCGCCCTGCGCAGCGCGTCCAGGACGCATCGCGCGGCCCGCCCGGGGTCGTCGCTCACACCACCCGTACGGAGCGGCGGCACGTCCCACGAGAAAAGCCGCGGAAAGGCCGCCCCCAACTCGACATCTCGCCTCTGCTGCACACCCAGAAGAATGGCCCTGGGAAGCCCGCCCTAATGTTCCAGCTTGGAACATTCTGAGGTTGACCGATTCACCAGGTTATGCCCCCATACGGGCGTGGATTTTCCGCAGCGGCTCGGGCAGCGTCCGCCGCACGTCCACCAGGTGCGCCACGACCGAGCGCGCCGTGGGATGGAAGGTGACCATCTGTGGCGCGATCCCGTCCGCCCGCGCGAGGCGCCGCTCGGCCTTCCCGTACTCACCCGTCTCCACGTGAACGCGCGACATGTCGATCTCGTGATGCGCCCGCCGCTCCGGAGGTGACTCCGCGAGGGTATGGTCGCCGATCCGGTGATCGCGCCGCACCGCCTCGTCCATGTCGCCGAGCTCGACGGCGACCGCCGCCCCGTGGATGGCCACGTTGGCCGGCGTGAACTCCAGCCCGTGAACGGCGGGCCGCGCCGGGTTCTCCTTGATGCGCTCGTTCGCGCGCCCGAAGTAGTCCCACGCTTCAGCGCCGGTGTCGGCGCCGCGCGCCGCTCGTGCGGAGATGACGGCGGAACGCAACTCGACCGCTCCCGCCACCTCCGCCGCGTCCGGCCGCGCGAAGTCGATGTTCGCGGCCGCACGGCCGAGCAGCGTCAATGCCGGACGGTGCTGGTCCATCCCCATCAGCACCAGCGACCGCGCCAGCACGACGAGGGCGGACAAGTGGGGATCTCCGGCGCGGCGGGCGGTCGCCTCCGCGTACTCCAGCAGTGCCAAGGCGTCACCGCTGTATCCCAAGCGGCGGGTGAGGCTGACGGCGTCCCGCAGCGCCCGGCTCAGGAGCGCCCACGCCCGCACGTCGTCCGGGTCGCTGTGCGCCCAGTACGCAAGTTCCTCGATCACTGCGGGCAACCGCGCGCCGATCTTGGTGAGGCGGGCCCTGCTCATGAGGTGGCGCGTGGTCGCCACCTCCGCCGCCAAGACGTCGAGATCGCGCGGCTCTCTGCCGAGGTCGGGCCCGATGTCCACGTACACCAGGACGCGGCGAAGCTCGGGGATGGCCGCGTGAACGTGGTCGTCGTGACCCTGACCGCGGTACGGCTGCCCGTAGATCTCGGCCGCGTCGACGCCGAGCGCCACGGAGATCGCCGCGACGAACGCCGGAGTCGCGACCTTGCGGCCGGTCTCGATCTGGGCGATATGACTTCGCGAGTAGCGGGAGCGCTCGGCGAGCCCGATCTGGGTGAGCCCGCGGCGCTTGCGCGCCCGGGCCACCCGCAGGCCGACGGTGTCGGGGGTGCCATCGTCAGACATGAGCCGCACACCTTCCTGTGACGTCGCCACTTCAGGCTACGGCGAGGAACGCCACGCGGGCAGGGGCCAAGCGAAAGGCACCCGCCGAACGCCCCGCCGCGCCCCACAAGCACACCGCGTCCAGAGCAGCGGCACGCCAGGTCCCGAGACGTCGCGCTGGTAGAGGCCGGGCGGATGGGATGCCGTGCTGTCGTGAGGCACGGCTTCAGGGGGCGTGTTCCTGGAGGTGTTAGGACGGGTCCGCGTCCGGCGGGAGGGGGGTGCGGCCTCGGAGGAGGTCGGCGGCGCGTTCGGCTATGGCGATGGTGGGGGCGTTCGTGTTGCCCCGGGGTACGGACGGCATGACCGAGGCGTCCACTACGCGGAGGCCGTCGACGCCGTGGACGCGGAGGTCGGTGTCGCAGACCGCGTTCTCGGTGCCCATGGCGCAGGTGCTCGTCGGGTGGAAGAGGGTCGCGCATTCGCGGCGTACGAAGTCGGCGAGGGCCTCGTCGGTGTCGATCTGCTCGCCGGGGGCCCACTCGCCGCCGGTCATTCCGGCGAGGCGGCCGGACTTGGCGATCTCGCGGGCCTGGCGGATGCCCGCGAGGAGGATGTCCAGGTCCGCCTTGTCCGCGAGGTACGCGGGGTCGATCAGCGGCTTGGCGTACGGGCTCGCGGAACGGAGCGTCAGCGAGCCGCGGCTGGCGACCGCGATGGCGGTGACCATGACCGAGAGCAGGCGCTGGGACGGCTCCACGAGGCCCTGGTCGATGAACGGGGTCGGCAGCACGTGGTACTGGAGGTCGGGCGCCGGGAGCCCGTCGACGGTGCGGACGAAGCCGCCCGCCTCGGCCACGTTGGAGGCGTACGGGCCGCGCTGGAGGGCCTGGTAGAGGGCGAAGTTGCGGGCGTTCGCCAGTTCCCACAGGCCCTTGACGCGGGGGGTGGCGAACATGACGTTCACGAACGGGTGGTCCTGGAGGCCCTGGCCCACGGGGGAATCCGCGACCACGTCGATGCCGTGCCCGCGGAGGTGGTCGGCGGGGCCGATGCCCGACAGCATGAGCAGCTGGGGGCTGTTGACGGCGCCGCCGGACAGGATGACCTCGCCCTGGGCGCGGGCCTCCACGGGGACGCCGCGCCGCTCGTACCGGATGCCGGTGGCGCGGCCCTTCTCGATCAGCACGCGGGTGGCGAGGGCATCGGTGACGACGGTCAGGTTGGGCCTGGTGAGGGCGGGGCGCAGGTACGCGGCGGCGGTCGACCAGCGCTTCCCGGCCTTGTGGGTGACCTGGTAGAAGCCGACACCGTCCTGCTCGGCGCCGTTGAAGTCACTGTTGGCGCGCAGGCCGTACTGCGTGGCCGAGTCCACCCAGGCGCGGGTGAGGGGGTGCTTGTAGCGCAGGTCCTCCACGCGCAGCGGGCCGCCGGCCCCGTGGTGCTCGGACGCTCCGCGCTGCTGGTCCTCGGCCTTGAGGAAGTACGGCCGCAGGTCGTCGAAGCCCCAGCCGGCGCAGCCGTACGAGTCGCGCCAGGTGTCGTAGTCGTGCCGGTTCCCGCGGATGTAGATCATCGCGTTGGTGGACGAGCTGCCGCCGAGGGTGCGGCCGCGCGGCCAGTAGACGGCGCGGCCCGCGGCGTTCTCCTGCGGGACGGTGCTGTAGTCCCAGTCGAACGGGCCCTTGATCATGGACGCGACGGCGGCCGGGATGTGGATCTCCGGGGCGGTGTCGGGCGGGCCGGCCTCCAGCAGCAGGACGCGGGTGCCGGAGTCCTCGGTGAGCCGGGCGGCGAGCACGCAGCCGGCGCTGCCCGCGCCCACGATGATGTGGTCGTACTCGTGCTCGGTCACGGCCGCCTCCGCCCGGACGAATGGCCTCAGAGTAGGGAAAACCCTACCGAACCCCATTTCAGGCCCGTCCCCGTAGGGTGGTGGGCATGGCGAAGAACAGGGAGACCCCGGTCGTGCTGTCGAACATCTACACCCGGACCGGGGACGACGGGACGACCAACCTGAGCGACATGTCCCGTACCCGCAAGACCGACCCCCGGCTGGCGGCCTACGCCGACGCCGAGGAGGCCAACGCCGCGATCGGCGCCGCCATTGCGATGGGCTCCCTGCCCGAGCCGCTCGTCACGCTGCTCACCCGCGTCCAGAACGACCTGTTCGACGTGGGCGCCGACCTCTCCACGCCGGTCGTGCCCGACCCGCCCTACCCGGCCCTGCGGGTGGAGCCGTTCTACATCGAGTTCCTGGAGGCGGCCTGCGACGAGCACAACGCCGGCCTGCCGCCACTGCGCAGCTTCATCCTCCCCGGCGGCACGCCCGGCGCGGCCCTGCTGCACGTCGCCCGTACCGTGACCCGGCGCGCCGAACGCTCCGCCTGGGCCGCCATCGAGGCCCACGGCGCCTCGCCCGTCGGCGACCCGGACGCCCCGGAGGGCGGCGTCAACCCGCTCACCGCCCGCTACCTCAACCGGCTGTCCGACCTGCTGTTCATCCTCTGCCGGACGGCCAACGCCGAGCACGGCGACGTGCTCTGGAAGCCGGGCGGCGAGCGGTAGGTGGGGATAACCCCACCATCGAGACGCAGGCTCGCCACCTGTCCCGGCCGCGCCCCGGATGTGAGGCTGGGAAGCGTACGGGGGGACCGGCTAACTCGGGAGTGAACGTGAAGAGCCTGACCAGGAGCGTGGGCGTGCTGACCGGCGTGGCGGCGCTGACGGCGACGTCCGTGCTGGCCGGATGCGAAGTCAGCTTCTTCGGCTCCACGAAGCACGAGACGCGGTCCTACGACGTGCCCGGCGCGTTCACCGGCCTGGACGTGAAGGGCGACAGCGGCCGCATCGAGGTCGTCGGCACCGGGACCCGCACCGTCCGGATCGAGGAGCGGATGAGCTGGAGCAACTCCCGGAACAAGCCGCGCACCAAGCGGGAGGTGAAGGGCGGCATGCTCACGCTGCGGACCGCGTGCGCGCGCCAGGTCATCGGCGTGAACGGCTGCCAGATCTCGTACCGGATCGAGGTGCCCAAGGCCACCATGGCCGACCTGCACGCCGACTCGGGCGCGCTCTCGGTGTCCGGGCTGACCGGTGACTCGCTGCGGCTCAGCGCCGACTCCGGCATGATCGAGGCCGAGGACGTGCAGACCAAGCGGCTGACCGTGGAGGCCGACTCCGGCAAGATCCGGATCGCCGGCCGCGCGGACGTCGCCGACCTGAGCAACGACAGCGGGCTGATCGAGGCCGACGGGCTGCGCACCGGCCGGCTGACCGCCCGGGCGAGCTCCGGCAAGGTCGACATCACCCTGCTGGAGGCGCCGACCAGCGTCCACGTCGAGAACGACTCCGGCGCCGTCAAGCTGAGGGTGCCCGGCGACAAGGCGTACGCGATCACGGTGCGGACCGACTCGGGCGCGCAGCGGGTCGCGGATTCGCTGCGCCGCGACAACGGCTCGCCGCACCGCCTGAACCTGTCCAGCGACTCCGGCCTGGTCAGCGTCGGCCCGCTGGAAGAGCGCGACGGCGACACCCCCGAGCGGCCGGAGCAGCCGGTCCGGCCGGACGCCCCCGAAGCCCCGGACGTGCCCTGACGCCGCGGGCGCGGCCCCTCAGTCGGACGGATGCAGGTCCACCGGGAACCCCGGCGGAGCCGCCTCCAGCCAGGCCAGGAAGCCCGTCAGCGCGGCCGCGCTCATCGCCAGCTCCACGGTGAGCGCGCCGTCCCTGACCTCGATCACGCCGGCCTCGGGCAGCAGCCCCTCGGCCTCCTCGCCCTCGGGCCGGCGCCGGTTGGACACGACGAGGCCCCGGCGGTGGATCACCTGCCGGGGCCTTCTGCGGAACCCGAAGACGCGGTGCCAGTGCAGCACGTCCCCCTTGTAACGGCCGATGCCCAGCCGCCAAGGGCCGGGCACGCCGTCCGCGGGAATCACCCGCAGGCTGCACTCCACCGCGCCGCCACCGCGAACGAACAGCCAGCGGCGCAGCGACATCAGGGCGAACGCCAGCGCGGCCAGCAGAATGACGGCGGCGAGCAGCACGCCCGCATCCAGTGCCAGACGTCCGCCCAAGTCCCCCCGCCGTTCTCTCCCCGCCGAGCTTTGCTGGAGCCTACAGGCCGGACGGCGGCGCCGTGGACAGGACCCCGGGCAAAACGAGGGCCGCGACCCCGATTCCCGTCACCGGGAACCCGGACCGCGGCCCTCGCCGTACTGCTCGCGTCGTGCTCGCGCCAGGCCGTCAGGCCTCGCTGCCCGCGGCGCGCAGCCGCGCCCGGGCCCGCCGCTCGGCGGTCGAGTCCGCGCCGGCCGCGGCCTGCGCGTCCTGCAGCGCCTGCCGCGCGGCGGCGACGTCGACCTCGGTGCCCAGCTCGGCCTGCTCGGCCAGGATCGACACCTCGTCGTCGGCGATCGAGAAGAACCCGCTGCCGACCATGGCGCTGACCCACTCGCCATCGGCCGTCTCGATCTTCACCACGCTGCCGTCCAGCAGCACGCCCAGCACCGGGGCGTGGCCCGGCAGGATGCCGAGCTGGCCCTCGATGGTCTGCGCGACCACCATCCTGGCCTCGCCGGCCCAGATCTCGCGCTCCGGCGAGACCACGCCGACCTTCAGAGTCGCCACTGTCTGTCCTCCGAATACTGGAGCGTGCGGATTACTTCTCCAGCTCCTTGGCCTTGCGCTCGGCGTCCTCGATACCGCCGCACATGAAGAACGCCTGCTCGGGCAGGTGGTCGTACTTGCCCTCGGCGATCCCCTTGAACGAGGCGATCGTCTCGTCCAGCGGCACCGTGACACCGGGCTGGCCGGTGAACTGCTCGGCCACGTACATCGGGTGCGACAGGAAGCGCTCGATGCGCCGCGCCCGGTTGACGGTGACCTTGTCCTCTTCGGAGAGCTCGTCGATACCCAGGATCGCGATGATGTCCTGCAGCTCCTTGTACTTCTGCAGGATCCGCTTGACCTCCTGGGCGACCTCGTAGTGCTCCCGGCCGATGATGGCCGGGTCCATGATCCGCGAGGTCGAGTCGAGCGGGTCGACCGCCGGGTAGATGCCCTTCTCGGTGATGGCCCGGGAGAGCGTCGTGGTGGCGTCGAGGTGCGCGAACACGGTGTGCGGCGCGGGGTCGGTGATGTCGTCCGCGGGCACGTAGATCGCCTGCATCGAGGTGATCGAGTGACCGCGGGTCGAGGTGATCCGCTCCTGCAGCACACCCATCTCGTCGGCCAGGGTCGGCTGGTAGCCCACCGCCGAGGGCATGCGCCCGAGCAGCGTGGAGACCTCCGAGCCGGCCTGCGTGAACCGGAAGATGTTGTCGATGAACAGCAGCACGTCCTGCTTCTGGACGTCCCGGAAGTACTCGGCCATCGTCAGCGCCGACAGGGCCACCCGCAGACGGGTGCCCGGCGGCTCGTCCATCTGGCCGAACACCAGCGCGGTGTCCTTGAGGACGTTCGCCTCGTCCATCTCGACCCAGAGGTCGTTGCCCTCACGGGTCCGCTCGCCGACGCCGGCGAACACCGAGGTGCCACCGAAGTTCCGCGCGACACGGGTGATCATCTCCTGGATGAGCACCGTCTTGCCGACGCCGGCGCCGCCGAACAGGCCGATCTTGCCGCCCGCGACGTACGGGGTCAGCAGGTCGATGACCTTGATGCCGGTCTCCAGCATCTCGGTCTTGGACTCCAGCTGGTCGAACGCCGGGGCCTTGCGGTGGATGCCCCACTGCTCGGTGACCTCGAGGGACGCCTTGGGGACGTCCAGCGACTCGCCCAGCGCGTTCCACACGTGGCCCTTGGTCACGTCGCCGACCGGCACCGAGATCGGCTCGCCGGTGTCGGCGACCGCGGCACCGCGGACCATGCCGTCGGTGGGCTGCATCGAGATGGCGCGGACCATGTTGTCGCCCAGGTGCTGGGCGACCTCGAGGGTCAGCGTCTTGGTCTCCTCGCCGAGGGTGACCTCGACGTGGAGCGCGCTGTAGATGTCCGGGAGGGCGTCGGCGGGGAACTCCACGTCGACGACCGGGCCGATGACACGGGCGACGCGCCCGGTCGCGGTCGCCGTCTCTACCTGTGCAGTCATTCCTCTACTCCCCGCCAGAATCGGCGAGCGCGTCAGCGCCACCGACGATCTCGCTGATTTCCTGGGTGATCGCCGCCTGCCGCACCTGGTTCATCTGGCGCGTGTAGACCTCGATCAGTTCGTGGGCATTGTCGGTCGCCGACTTCATCGCACGCCGGACGGACGCGTGGAACGACGCCGCCGACTGGAGCAGCATGTGGAAGATGCGGCTCTCGATGTAGTTCGGCAGGAGCAGGTCCAGCGCCGCCTGGGCGGTCGGCTCGAACTCGTACGCCGGCGGCGCGGAGCCCGCACGGTCCCGCTCCTCGATCTCCAGCGGGATCAGCCGGCGCACCTGGACCTGCTGGGTCAGCATGGAGACGAACTCGGTGTAGACCACGTGGATCTCACCGACCCCGCCCTCGGCGTCGGTCTTGAGGAAGTCGTCGGTCAGCCGGCGCCCGATCCGCTCCGCGCTCGCGAAGTCGGGCCGGTCGCTGATGCCCTTCCACTCCTCGGCGATCTCCCGGTCGCGGAAGCGGTACCAGGTGATGCCCTTGTTGCCGACGATGTACGGGATCGGCTCCTTGCCCTGCTCGCGCAGCGCCTTGATGAGCGACTCCGCCTCGCGGATCACGTTGGCGTTGTAGGCGCCGCAGAACCCGCGGTCGCTGGTGATGATCAGTACCGCGGTCCGCTTGTCCTCCGGCTGCTCGTTGAGCAGCGGGTGGTCGATGCCGACATGGTGGCTGATCAGCGCCGAGAGCGCCTGCGTGATCTGGTCGGCGTACGGCTTGGAGGCCGCCACCGCCTGCTGGGCCTTGACGATCCGCGAGGTGGCGATCATCTCCTGCGCGCGCGTGATCTTGGCGGTCGAGCTGACCGACCTGATCCGCTGCCGCAGTTGACGAAGCTGGGCCATCTCGCTCAGCCCTTCTTGACGCGGGTGATCGTCTCCTGCTCGACGTCCTCGTCCGCGATCGCCTCGACCGGCTCGTCCTGCCCGAGCAGGCGGCCCTCCGAGGTCTCGAAGCCCTTCTTGAACTCCGTGATGGCGTCCTTCAGGGTGGTCAGGCCGTCGTCGGACAGCTGACCCGTCTCGCGGATGGACGTGAGCAGGCCGGACTCGTTGCGCTCGATGTGGTCGAGGAACTCGCTCTCGAACCGGCGGATGTCGGCCACCGGCACGTCGTCGAGCTCACCGGACGTGCCGGCCCACACCGACACGACCTGCTTCTCGACCGGGAACGGGTTGCTCTGCGGCTGCTTGAGCAGCTCGACCAGCCGCGCGCCGCGCTCCAGCTGGGCGCGCGAAGCGGCGTCCAGGTCGGACGCGAAGGCGGCGAACGCCTCCAGGTCGCGGTACTGCGACAGCGACAGCTTCAGCGTGCCGGCGACCTTGCGCATCGCCTTCACCTGCGCCGAACCGCCGACTCGGGACACCGAGATACCGACGTTGATGGCCGGCCGGACGCCCTGGTTGAACAGGTCGGTCTCCAGGAAGCACTGGCCGTCGGTGATCGAGATGACGTTGGTCGGGATGTACGCCGAGACGTCGTTGCCCTTGGTCTCGATGATCGGCAGACCGGTCATCGAGCCGCCGCCCATGTCGTCCGACAGCTTCGCGCAGCGCTCCAGCAGGCGCGAGTGCAGGTAGAAGACGTCACCGGGGTACGCCTCACGGCCCGGCGGGCGGCGCAGCAGCAGCGACACCGCACGGTAGGCCTCGGCCTGCTTCGACAGGTCGTCGAAGACGATCAGGACGTGCTTGCCCTGGTACATCCAGTGCTGGCCGATCGCCGACCCGGTGTAGGGGGCGATGTACTTGAAGCCCGCCGGCTCGGACGCCGGAGCGGCCACGATCGTGGTGTACTCCATCGCGCCCGCCTCTTCGAGGGTGCGGCGCACGTTGGCGATCGTGGAGCCCTTCTGGCCGATCGCGACGTAGATGCAGCGGACCTGCTTGCTCTCGTCGCCCGACTCCCAGGCTTCCTTCTGGTTCAGGATGGTGTCCACGCAGACCGTCGTCTTGCCGGTCTGCCGGTCGCCGATGACCAGCTGCCGCTGGCCCCGCCCGATGGGGGTCATCGAGTCGATGGCCTTGATGCCCGTCTGCAGCGGCTCGTCCACCGACTTGCGCTGCACGACCGTGGGGGCCTGCAGCTCGAGCGCGCGGCGCTCGGTCGTCTCGATGGCGCCCTTGCCGTCGATGGGGTTGCCCAGCGCGTCGACGACGCGGCCAAGGAAGCCGTCGCCGACGGGGACCGAGAGGACCTCGCCGGTACGGCGGACCTTCTGGCCCTCCTCGATCGTGCTGAAGTCACCCAGGACGACGGCGCCGATCTCGCGCACGTCCAGGTTCAGAGCCAGGCCGCGGGTCCCGTCCTCGAACTCGAGGAGCTCGTTGGCCATGGTCGAGGGCAGCCCCTCGACGTGGGCGATACCGTCGCCGGAATCGACGATGGTGCCGACCTCTTCGCGCGCGGCTGCCTCAGGCTCGTACGACTGGACGAAGCGCTCCAGCGCGTCCCGGATCTCATCCGGACGGATCGTCAGCTCCGCCATGATTCCTCTCTTGCTCCCTTAGGGGTCGGCTCGCTAAGCACGGTCTGGCTCTGCATGGTCAGCTCGCGAGCCGCCGTCGGACGTCGTCCAGCCGCCCGGCGATGGTGCCGTCGATGACCTCGTCCCCGATCTGGATGGACAGCCCGCCGATCGTGGTGGGGTCGAGCTCGATGTTCAGGTGTACTTCGTGGCCGTAGGCCGTGGCGAGCACCGCCGCCAGCCGGGTGCGCTGCGTCTCCGTCAGCGCGACCGGCGTGCGGACCAGCGCCACCAGGCGCTCGCGCCGCTGCGCGACGAGCTTGCCGAACTCGGCCAGCCCGCCTTCCAGGCTACGTCCTCGCGGACGCAGCACCAGCTCGGTGACCAGCGTCAACGTGGCCGCGGTGACCTTGCCGTCCAGCAGCGTTCCCAGCAGGCCGGACTTGCGCTCCGCCGGCAGCCCGGGCGCGGCCAGGGCGCCGCGCAGCTGCGGCTCCCTCTCCAGTACCCGGGAGAACCGGAAGAGCTCGTCCTCCAGGTCGTCGATGCGCCCGTCGGCCTCGGCGCGGGCGGCCTCGGCGGTGACCGCGAGGGTCTCCACCGCGTCCGCCAGCTCCGACGGCTTGGACCAGCGCAGCCGGACCACGTCGGCGACCAGCTCGAGAGCGGCCGCCGAGACCTTGCCGTTCAGCAGCCCCTGGACGAGCCGCGCCTTGTCGGCGCCGTCCCGTGCCGGGTCGGAGACCGCCCGGCGCAGCCCGTGCTCGCGGTCGATCAGGCGCAGCACCGCGAACAGGTCGCCGCCGAGCGCGGACAGGTCCGCGGTCGGGATGACCGCTTCGAGCCGTTCCCTGGACTCGGCCAGGGACGCCCTGCTCACCGCTCCCGTGATGGTCATGAGGTGATCTGCTCCTGGGTGCGCGCGCGCCCCTCGAGTTCCTCGAGGAACCGGTCGACCACGCGGCTCTGGCGGGCGGCGTCGTCGAGCGACTCGCCCACCACGCGGCCGGCCAGCTCGACCGACAGCGTCCCGATCTCGGCCCGCAGCGACGACAGCGCGGCCTGCCGCTCGGCCTCGATCTGGACCTGCGCGGCCTCGGTGATCCGGCGCGCCTCGGCCTGGGCCTGCTCGCGCATCTCGGCGATGATCTGCGCGCCGTCCTCCTTGGCCTTCTCACGCAGCCGGGACGCCTCGTGCCGGGCCTCGGCCAGCTGGGCCTTGTACTCGTCGAGCTTGGCCTGCGCCTCGGCCTGGGCGATCTCGGCGCGCTTGAGCCCGCCCTCGATCGCGTCGGTGCGCTCGGCGAGCGTCTTCTGGATCTGGGGGACGAGCTTCCAGCCCACCAGGATCAGCACGATGAAGAACGAGATCGTGCCGATGACCAGTTCGGAGGTGTGGGGGAGCAGCGGGTTGTGCCCCCCTTCCCCCTCAGCCACCGTCGCGGCGGTGGCCAGCAGGTTGGTCATTGGGGTTCCGCCTTCCTGTCAGTGGTTGCCAGGAGGGATCAGCTGTGCACGAACGGCACAACGAAACCGATCAGGGCGAGCGCCTCGGTGAGCGCGAAGCCCAGCAGCATGTTGGTCCGGATCACGTTGGTCAGCTCCGGCTGGCGGGCGATGGCCTGCACGCCCTGGCCGAAGATGATGCCCACGCCGATGCCGGGGCCGATGGCGGCGAGACCGTACGCGATCGAACCGAGGTTGCCGGAGACTTCGGCGAGAGTGCCCATGTTCATTCCTTCTCATTCGGCCGGTGGGAGCCCGCCCCACCGGAGCTTTGCGTTGTGCGGGTTGCGGTCGGATCAGTGGTCGGGGTGCAGCGCGCCACCGATGTAGGAGGCGGCCAGCATCGCGAAGATGAACGCCTGCAGAGCCTGCACGAACATCTCGAAGGCGGTCATCACGATGGTCATCACGAAGCCCAGCACACCCAGGCCGGCGCCCAGGGGGGTCAGCTTCTCGAACAGGAACCACCAGGCGACCGTCGCGAAGAAGGCCAGCAGCAGGTGTCCCGCGAACATGTTGGCGAAGAGCCGGACCGAGTGCGTGAACGGGCGGAGAATGATCACCGAGAGCAGCTCGATCGGGGCGTACAGCACGTACAGCGGCTTGGGCAGCCCGGGCGGGAACAGCATGTTCTTGAACCAGCCGACGAAGCCCTGGCTCTTGATGCTGAGGAACCACATCATCACGTAGACGACGATGGCCAGCACGATCGGGAACGCGATGTGCGAGGCGATCGGCAGCTGCATGACGGGCACGACGCCCATCCAGTTGATGACCAGGATGAAGAAGAACGTCGACAGCAGGAAGGGCATCCACCTGTCGCTGTCCTTGCCGATCATCGGGCGGGCCACCTGGTCGCGGACGAACAGGTAGCCGAGCTCGCCGATGTTCTGCACGCCGCGCGGCACCAGCTTCGGCTTGTTGAACGCCGCCCAGAAGAAGCCGACGACGATGATCACCGAAAGCGCGGCGATCAGCGTCGGCTTGGTCACCCACGAGGGCGCGCC
The DNA here is from genome assembly GCF_040703975.1 of Spirillospora sp. NPDC029432. NCBI lineage: Bacteria > Bacillati > Actinomycetota > Actinomycetes > Streptosporangiales > Thermomonosporaceae > Spirillospora > Spirillospora sp. NPDC029432. The sequence goes on along the minus strand of NZ_JBEZWH010000021.1, from coordinate 31,927 downwards.
GTCCCAGAGAGGTCCCCACTCGAAGATCTCGGTCCCGGGAGCTTGGAACTCATCTCCGGCCGGCGCGGCGATTCCGCCCGGGGAGGCGAGGAGGTGTCGCGCACTCACGCGGCAGTCCCTTCGTCAGTGACTCTTCAGGTCAGTCGGTTCGTCTGGTGCGTGCCCGTGGGCAGCGGCTTCAGTCCCGGTCGGCGGCGGTCTCGGTGGCGGTGGGCTCCCCCGCCACCGGCGCGGTCAACGGCCGTAGCGGTGGTAGACCAGGTAGAGCGCGAGAGCGAGGCCCACCAGGATCCCGATGGGGAGCATCGCCGAGGTGCCCCACCAGCGATCCAGCAACCAGCCGATACCGCCGTAGACGATCATCCCGCTCATGATGGAGCTGGGGATGGACCAGGCGGCGTTGGCGAAGTCGCGCTGGTCCTGGTCGTCGTCGCCGGACCCCGGATCGGGCGGGTGCCCCTCCTCGCTCATCGCAGGACGGACCATAGCAGGCCACCCCCCTGATGGTCATATTGGAGTAGTCCATATGCGCCGGTGCCGTCCACGGGCCCATCACGGTCCCCGGTCGGCGGCGGGAGCGCCGCTCTGGGAAACGGTTCCGGGCGCATTCTCGGCGGAGTGCGCGGCCACCGTTCCGGAAGGGGCGGCGGGGTCGTTCGCGGCGCCGTTCGGGACGCTCGGCTCGGGGTCCACGTACAGCGTCTTCGCCCTGGTGGTGGCCATGATCTCGGCACCGATCCAGACCAGGGTGAGCGCGATGATCGACCAGCCGAACGCCTTGGTGTTCCAGAGCGTCACACCGTCCAGCGCGATGATCAAAGCGAACATCGCGAAAATCTTGGTGATATAGCTGAAGACGGCCGCCGCGAACATCAACTGATCCGAGATCTTCGAGGCGTAGCTGACGGCGATCACGCTGATCGAGAAGAAGACGATCACGACCACCGCGCCGATCGCGGCACCCAGCGCCCCCTTGGTCCCGGCGAGCGCCAGGCTCGCCGCGACGGCGGCGATGCCGGCGAGGCCGGACGGGATCGCGGCGCCGCGGAGGATCCGGGCGTCGGAAGAGTGCATGATGGCTCCGGCTGGTCACGTTTCGTGTTCGTCGGGCTGTTCGTGAAAGGTATCACAAGCGTCCGGAACGTCCGCAATTACCCCCGATGTAACGGCTTGCGATCACGGTCGCCGACGCGAACAACACGCACTGTAGCCCAGGTCAAGCCATGCTTTGCCCGGAACGCCAAGGCCGCGCCGCGCGCCGTCAGACGGGCTGGCGGGTACGGGGCTGGGGCGCCGACTCCAGGGCGCGGCGCTCGGCCCGCCGGGCCGCCATCCGCGGCACCCCGATCATCGCGGTCAGCCCCGCGATCGCGACCAGGCCGGTGACCGACGCCACCAGCACGACCGAGTTGGTGAACGAGACGCCGACCAGGCAGGCCGCCAGCAGCGACACCCAGAAGTACATGATCAGCACGGCCCGGCGGTGCGAGTGGCCGAGCTCCAGCAGCCGGTGGTGCAGGTGCTGCTTGTCCGGCGAGAACGGGGACCGGCCCTGGTTCGTCCGGCGCCACACCGCCAGCAGCATGTCCATGAACGGCACCAGCGCCACCGCCGGCACCAGCAGCAGCGGCACGTAGAACGGGAACAGCCCGGACGCGCCGAGGAAGGCCGGGTCGAACTGCCCGGTCAGCATGATCGTCGAGGCGCTGAGCAGCAGCCCGATCAGCATCGACCCGGTGTCCCCCATGAAGATCCGGGCCGGGTTGAAGTTGTGCGGCAGGAAGCCCGCGCAGATGCCGACCAGCACGGCGGCGGTCAGCGTCGCGCCGGTGAGCGTGGTCAGCTTGTTGGTGTAGGAGAGCAGGTACGCGTACGAGAACAGGGCCAGCGCGGCGATCCCGACCACGCCCGCGGCCAGCCCGTCCAGCCCGTCGATGAAGTTCACCGCGTTGATCGTGGCCACCACGATCAGCACGGTCAGCGGGACGCCGTACGTCGGGGGCAGTGACAGCGACTCCCCGTTCGGCAGCGGGATCACGTACAGCTGGATGCCCTGCATGATGAAGATCCCGGCCGCCGCGACCTGCCCCGCGAACTTGGTCAGCGGGTCCAGCTCCCAGCGGTCGTCGGCGACCCCGAGCAGGGTGATCAGCCCGCCGGACAGCAGCAGCGCCTTGCCGACGCTGACGTCGCCGTCCTCCAGCACCTTGCGCATCTCGGGCAGTCCGGTGGCGACCACCACGGCGGCCACCATGCCGCCGAACATCGCCAGCCCGCCCAGCCGGGGCGTCGGGATCACGTGCACGTCCCGGTCGCGGACCTTGGCCTGGGCCCCGAACCACACGGCGAACCGGCGGACGGCGGGGGTCAGCAGGTAGGCGACGACGGCGGCGATGAGGATGGTGAGCAGGTACTCCCGCACGCCTCGCGCCTCCGTTCGCCGGTCCTGGGTGGTCCACTGGGTACGACACTTGGTCTGACACGCCGCGCGGGCGGTCGGTTCACGCCCGCAGCGTACCGATCAACTGTAATCGCTCTCCGCCGTGACCGCCGCGCGTTCCCCTCGGCCCGGTGCGGCGGCGGCCTTCCGGCGGCCTCGCGGTCGCCTTCTGGAGGCCTCCCGGTGGCCTCCCGGTGGCCTCCCAGTGGCGCCTCAGCCGCCGTCCAGCGGCGGGCGGTGGCCCCGGCGGGCCTGGACGATCACGGCCCCCACCAGCGCCAGGCCGGCGGCCGTGACGGTCAGGTCGCCCACCGAGAACGCCCACGGCCCGCGCGGGATCGCGTCGTCCGCGACGTCGGCGAGGGCGATCAGCGCCCCGGCCGTGAACAGCAGGCGCGCGGCGCCCCGGCCCGGGAGCGGGCGCCGGGCCGCGGCGACCGCGACCGCGACGGCCAGGGCCAGCGCCAGGACCGCCGTGCCCGCCCACGTGCCCGCCCAGCGGGGCCGCGCGTACCGGGGCGGCGGCACGTTCACCGCCCCCTTGGGCAGCCGCACCCGGACCAGGACGCCCTCGCGGGGACGCAGCCCCCGCTGGGTGAAGCCGATCGCGTAGGGCCCGTCGCGGTCGCGCAGGCAGCGGGTGTGCTCCTCGCGCGTGCCCGCGTGGCAGGACACCTTGCGCAGCGGGACGGGCGCCTGCACGCGCACCGCGACCTCCCCGATGGGCACGTCCCAGGAGCGGCCGATCGCGTCCCAGGCCAGCTCGTCGCGGTCGCCCCTCCGGGTGAACGCCCCGGCCACCGCGTACTCGATCACGTACGCCTGGCGGCCGGTCACCCGGCGCCCCTCCCCGCCGACGGTGATCTGCACGTCGTTCAGCAGCCGCAGCGTCCGCGGCCGGGCGGGCGCGCCGGTGGACGAGCTGGCCCGCACGCCGCGCAGGTCGTACAGCCGGTCGCCGCGCCGGTACGGGACGCGGCGGGCGATGCCGTGCTCGCCGCCGCTGTCGAAGTCGTAGGTGATCGTCTCGCGGACGTGCAGCACCGCGTCCCGGCCGATCGTCAGCACCACGTCGTAGGCGGGGATGCTCTCCACCGGCCGCGGCGGCCCCGCCGGGGCCCCCCGGCGCCGGGCCGCCGCCCCGCCCCCCCGCCGCCGCCCCCCCCCCCCCCCGGCCGCGGCGGCGTCCGCCCTCAGACGGCCGCCGCCGCGGCCATCGCCCGCGCCGTGAGCACCCGGGCCAGATGCTCGCGGTACTCCGCGGAACCGTGCAGGTCGGTCGGCGGCGACGCCCCTTCGGCGGCCGCGCCGGCCGCCTCCCGGAACGCCTCCGCCGTGGCCGGCCGGCCGCGGATCGCGTCCTCGGCCGCGCTCGCCCGTACCGGCACCGGGCCCATGTTGGTCAGCCCGATCCTGGCCTCGGCGACCGCGCCGTCGTCGCGCCGCAGCGCGCACGCGACACCGACGATCGACCACGCCTGCGCCGTCCGGCGGAACTTCTCGTAGTGGACGCCCCAGCCCGGCCCGAGCTTGGGCACCCGGACGCCGGTCAGCAGCTCGTCCGGCTCCAGCGCCGAGGTCATCCAGTCCACGAAGAACTCCGCCGCCGGGATCGCGCGCTCGCCGCGCACCGACCGCGCCAGGAACACCGCGTCCAGCGCCACCGCCACCGCCGGCAGGTCGGCGGCCGGATCGGCGTGCGCCATCGAGCCGCCGAACGTGCCGCGGTGCCGCACCGCCGGGTCCGCGACCGTCGCCGTCGCCTCCACGATCAGCGGCGCGTGCTCGTTCACCAGCGGGTCGCGGAAGACCTGGTGGTGCGTGGCCATCGCGCCGATGACGAGCGCGTCGCCCTCGTCCCGGATCTCCCGGAGGGCGTCGATCCGGTCGAGGTCGACGAGCGCGTCGGGGTAGGCGAGCCGCAGCCGCAGCAGCGGCATCAGGCTCTGCCCGCCCGCCAGCACCTTCGCGTCCTCGCCCGCCTCCGCCAGCGCCGTCACGGCCTCGTCGAGCGAGGACGGGCGCACGTACTCGAACTGTGCGGGGATCACTGCGCTCCTCCTACAGATCCCAGACCGCCGCCGGCACCCGGCTGCGTGCCGCTTCCCTGCCCCGCCGCCTTCCCGCGCGCGTCGCGGAGGGTGCGCCAGACGCGTTCGGGCGAGCACGGCATCGGAACGTCGTCGACGCCGAACGGGCGCAGCGCGTCCACGACCGCGTTGACCACCGCGGGCGTCGACGCGATCGTCCCGGCCTCGCCGACCCCCTTCACTCCGAGCGGGTTGGACGTCGCCGGCGTCTCGGTGCGGTCGGTGGTGAACTCGGGCAGGTCGGCCGCCGACGGCACCAGGTAGTCGGCCATCGTGGTCGTCGTCAGGTTGCCCTCCGCGTCGTACACGGCCTCCTCGTACAGCGCCTGCGCGATGCCCTGAGCGAGCCCGCCGTGCACCTGGCCCTCGACGATCAGCGGGTTGACGACCTTCCCGACGTCGTCGACCGCCACGTACGAGCGCAGCCGCACCATGCCGGTCTCGGTGTCGACCTCCGCCGCGCACAGGTGCGTCCCGTGCGGGAACGAGAAGTTCTCCGGATCGAACGTCGCGTCGGCGTCCACCGACGGCTCCATCCCGTCCGGCAGGTCGTGCGCCGCGAACGCCGCCGTCACGACCTCCTGGAGCGTGCGGCCCTCCTCGGAGACGCCGCGCACGCTGAACCGGCCGCCGCTGAACTCCAGGTCCTGCTCCCCGGCCTCCAGCAGGTGCGCCGCCAGCCGCCGCGCCTTGTCGACGACCTTGTCGCACGCGTTGTAGAGCGCGACACCGCCCACCGCCAGCGACCGCGAACCGTAGGTGTCCATGCCCTTCGGCGACACCGCCGTGTCACCGTGCAGCACCTTCACGTCCTCGAACGGCACCCCGAGCCGGTCCGCCGCGATCTGCGCCCACGCCGTCTCATGACCCTGGCCGTGCGGTGACGAACCCGTGACGACCTCGACCTTGCCGGACGGCAGCACCCGTACCGCCGCGTGCTCCCAGCCGCCCGCGCCGTACGACAGCGAGCCCAGCACCCGCGACGGCGCCAGCCCGCACATCTCGGTGAACGTCGACGTCCCGATGCCCAGCTGCACCGGATCGTTCCGCTCCCGCCGGTCGGCCTGCTCGGCGCGGAGCTTGTCGTACTCGAACAGCGCCAGCGCCTTGTCCGTCGCCGCCTCGTAGTTGCCCGAGTCGTACGTCAGGCCCGCGATCGTCTCGTACGGGAACTCCTCGTGCCTGATCCAGTTGCGCCGCCGCACCTCGATCGGGTCGAGGTCCAGCTCGACGGCCAGCTCGTCCATCAGCCGCTCGATCGCGTACGTCGCCTCCGGCCGCCCGGCGCCCCGGTACGCGTCCGTCGGCGTCTTCGTCGTGAAGATCCCGCGGCAGGTGAACGAGTACGCGTCCATCTTGTAGATGCCGTTGAACATGAACGCGCCCAGGATCGGGATCCCGGGCGTGACCAGCATCAGGTACGCGCCCATGTCGGCCAGCAGGTCCACCTTGAGCCCGCGGATCCGCCCGTCGCGGTCGGCCGCCAGCGTCAGCCGCTGGATCTGGTCGCGCCCGTGATGGGTGGTCATGTTCCCTTCGCTGCGCGACTCCGTCCACTTCACGGGACGGCCCAGCCGCCGCGCCAGCAGCAGGCACAGCACCTCCTCGCCGTACACCTGCAGCTTGGAACCGAACCCGCCGCCCACGTCCGGCGCGACCACCCGGATGCGGTGCTCGGGGATCTCGGTGACGACCGCGAGCATCAGCCGCAGGATGTGCGGGATCTGCGTCGCCGAGTACAGCGTGAAGTCGTCGCCCTCCGGCACGCACAGCACGGCGCGCGGCTCCATGGCCGTCGGGATGAGCCGCTGCTGCACGTACCGCCGCTCGATGACGACCGGCGCGTCCCGCATGGCGGCGTCCATGTCGCCGTTCTCGAACACCCACGTGAAGCTCTCGTTGGTGCCCAGCGACTCGTGGACGAGCCCGCCGTCGCCCTGCACGGCCCGTTCCATGTCGACGACCGCGGGCAGCGGCGCGTAGTCCACGTCGATCTCTTCGAGCGCGTCCACGGCCGCGTACCGGTCGCGCGCCACCACGCACGCCACCGGCTCCCCGACGTACCGGACCTCCTCCACCGCCATCGGCGGATGGTCGGGAATCCTGATGTCCTCCGTGACGGGCCACGCGCACGGCAGGCTGCCCTGCTCGGCCGCGAAGTCCGCGCCCGTCAGCACGGCCACCACCCCCGGACGGCGCCGCGCCTCGGTCACGTCCACGCCCTCGATCCGCGCGTGCGCGTGCGGGCTGCGCAGGAACGCCACGTGCAGCGCGCCCTGCGGCTGGATGTTGTCGGTCCACCTCGTCCGCCCGGTGACGAGCCGGTCGTCCTCCGACCTCTTGCGCGGCGCTCCGACCTCGGTCACGGCGCCACCTCCCGCTCCGGCCGCCGCCGCATCTCGGTGGCCGCGTCCCGCACGGCCCGGACGATGTTCTGGTAGCCGGTGCACCGGCACAGGTTGCCTTCGAGCCCCTCGCGGATCTCCTCGTCCGAGGGGTCGGCGTTCTCGCGCAGCAGATCGATCGAGGCCATGATCATCCCCGGGGTGCAGTAGCCGCACTGCAGCGCGTGCGCCTCGTGGAAGGCGCGCTGCATCGGATGCCGTTCCCCGTCGAGACCGAGTCCCTCGACCGTGGTGATCTGCCGGCCGTCCGCCTGGACGGCCAGCATGGCGCAGCTCTTCACGCTCAACCCGTCGACCAGGACGGTGCAGGCGCCGCAGTTGGTGGTGTCGCAGCCGATCGGGGTGCCGACCTTCCCCAGCCGGTCACGCAGGTAATGGACGAGCAGGAGGCGCGGTTCGACGTCGTCCTCGTACGGCACGCCGTCGACCTCGACACTGATTCGGGGCATTCGTTTCTCCCAGGGGACGTCTCGGGGTGGGGCAGGCAGGGAGAGACGTCCCTGAGGGCGGAGCGCGCTGGCCGGGCCACGGCATCGGGGCCACCTCCGGGGGGAGGGCGGACGACCCTACGAACCTACGACGCGGTTGAATCCCGTACTAGCCCCCGATATGCCCTTTTTGGCCCGGCCATCGCCTCCCGCGCTAATGCACGCGGAGCAGGACGGGCCAGGTCTTCGGCCCCACGACCCCGTCCGGCTCGACCTTGCCCCACAGCTGGAGCGCCCGCACGGCCAGCTCCACCTTCGTGTCGAACGGCCCGTCCACGCCGTCGATCTCCGGGTGGCTGCGCGCCATCAGCAGCGCCCGCAGCGTCTGCACGTGCTCGCCCTCCGCGCCCTTGCGCAGCGTCGGCAGCTTGTCCACGATGTCCTCCGTCCAGTTCGACGACCCGTACGCGGGCCGCCCGAATCCCGCGATGACGCTCGATGAACGCACCCTGCGCTTGCAGGCGTTTCCGGTGTTGCCCTCGATCGTCTGGACCCGCCCGCCGCCGAGCACCTTCTCGACCACCCCCACGTGGTCGATGGCGCCGATGGAGTTGGAGCTGCCCCAGTCGAAGAACACGATCCAGCCGGGCTTGGCCCGGTTGGTGTTGGCGGTGGTGCCCTTGTACCAGCGGTCGGCCTTCTTGAAGTCCTGCGCGTGCGCGACCGTGTAGGCCCGGTCCCCGCCCGGGAGCACCGCATCGGTGTTCTCCGACTTGCGGGCCCAGTAGGTGATCGCCATGTTGCACCATGGCGCTTTCAGGAACTCGTTCCCGTGCTTCTTGGCGTACGCCTTGGTGATCCGGTTGGGGCGGCCCGACATCCCCAGCGACTTGCGGGCCTCTCGCAGCATTCCGCCGGCGGACCCCATCAGGCGCCCTCCCCGCGGTAGATCCCGTCCTCGTCGGGCTCCCCGTACAGCTCCCTGAGGACCTGCTCCTCGTCTTCCTCGGTGGCCCGGTGGACGTCGGGATGAACGTCCACCTCGTCCAGTTCCTTCGGCTGCTCGGGCTTCTTGAAGATCACGGCGCCTCCGGCGGTCGACGTGCCATGTCGAGACATAGCGTAGGCAAACGGCTACACCGAGTTCAATCACAGCGAGTTAAAGAAAGTAGACTCTCCGTGGAGTGGCGCCGGGAGGCGCGGAAAAACCGGCGTGGGCCCCGCCTGGCGACGGGCCTAGAATGCGTCGCCTGTTCGCCGACGAGACGTGAGGTCGCCGCGTATGCGCTGGTCCCGGTTGTACACGCCGACGTTGCGGGAAAACCCCGCCGACGCGGACGCCGCGAGCCACCGGCTGCTGGTCAGGGCCGGGTTCGTCCGGCAGCTGATGGCCGGGCACTACTCGCTGCTGCCGCTGGCCGTACGGGTGCGGGCGAAGGTCATCGGGGTGATCCGGGAGGAGATGGACCGGATCGGGGCGCAGGAGGTCCTGCTCCCCGCGATGCATCCCGCCGAGATATGGCACCGGTCCGGGCGGTGGGACGTCATGGGGGACGAGATGTTCCGCCTTGAGGACCGCCGGGGCGCCGCCATCGCGCTGGGCATGACGCACGAGGAGATCTTCGCGACGCTGGCGCGGGAGCTCGGGTCGTACCGGCGGCTGCCGCAGATCTGGTACCAGTTCCAGACCAAGTTCCGGGACGAGCCGCGCCCCAAGTCGGGCCTCATGCGGGTGCGCGAGTTCACCATGAAGGACTCCTACAGCTTCGACCTCGACGAGGCGGGGCTCGACCGCTCCTTCGACCTGCACCACGAGGCGTACCGGCGGATCTTCGAGCGGCTCGGGATCCCCGCGATCCCGGTGCGGGCGTCCAGCGGCACCATGGGCGGCGGCGACTCGGTCGAGTTCATGTGCCCCTCGGACGCGGGGGAGGACGTGGTGGTGCGCTGCCCGTCCGGCGACTACGCGGCGAACGTGGAGAAGGCCACGTCCAGGCTCGCCCCGGTGGAGGACGGGCCGGGGCTGCCGGAGCCGGAGCGGTTCGGGACGCCGGGCGTCCGCACGATCGAGGACCTCGCCGTCCAGTACGGCGTGCCCGCGGAGCGGCAGATCAAGACGCTCGTGTACGTCCTGGACGGCGCGCTCACGCTGGTGCTGATGCGCGGCGACCACGCGCTGGCCGAGCAGAAGCTCGCCGACGCGACCGGTGCCGCGGCGCCGCGGCCGGCGCGCGAGGAGGAGATCGTGGCGGCGCTCGGGGCGCGTCCGGGCAGCCTCGGCGCGGTGGGCGTGACGGGGCTGCCGGTCATCGTGGACGAGGCGCTGCGCGGCCGCCGCGACATGGCGACGGGCGCGAACGAGGACGGTTTCCACGTGCGCGGCGTGGACGTCGGGCGCGACATCGCGGCGGGCCGCTGGGCCGACCTGCGCGAGGTCGCCGCAGGCGAGCCGTGCCCCGAGTGCGGGACCGCGCTGGAGGCCCTGCGCTGCGTCGAGGTGGGGCACATCTTCAAGCTGGGCACCAAGTACACCGAGGTGCTGGACGTCACCGTCCTGGGGCCGGGCGGCGACGACATCAAGCCGGTCATGGGCAGTTACGGGATCGGCGTGGAGCGCGCGATGGCCGCCGTCGTCGAGGTCTCGCACGACGGCGCGGGCATCGTGTGGCCGGTTCAGGTCGCGCCGTTCGAGGTGGCGGTCGTGCTCCTGAACGTGAACGACGACGAGGTCCGCGCGGCGGCGGAGGAGCTGTACGGGACGCTCGCGTCCGGGGGAGTGGACGTTGTCCTGGACGACCGTGACGAGCGTCCCGGAGCGAAGTTCAAGGATGTCGAGCTCATCGGCATCCCGTACCGCGTGACGGTCAGCAAGCGCGGCGTGGCCGCCGGCACGGTCGAGGTCACGACCCGCGCGACCGGGACGACCGAGAACGTTCCGATCGCCGAGGCCGCCGCGCACGTCCGCGGGCTGCTGGCACCGTAAACCGGATGACGCCCGCCGGAACGATGCCCAAGATGGGGAAATGCTCGCCGACCATTTCCCGTTGCTCGGACTGCGGCTGACGACACCGCGCCTCGAACTGCGGCTGCCGACGCCCGACGAACTCGCGGCCCTGGCGGATCTGGCCGTCGAAGGCGTCCATCCGCCCGGGGAGATGCCGTTCCTGATCCCGTGGACGGACGCACCGCCCGCCGAGCTGGCGCGCGGCCTCGTCCAGCACCACTGGCGGCAGCTGGGGAACCTCCAACCGCACGACTGGGAGTTCAACCTCGCCGTCTTCCACGGCGGAACCCCCGTCGGGATGCAGACGCTCGGTGCCCGCGATCTCGCGATCACCCGCCAGGTGGGCTCCGGCTCCTGGCTGGGCCGCCGCCACCAGGGCCAGGGGATCGGCACCGAGATGCGCGCCGCGATGCTGCACCTGGCGTTCGCCGGGCTGGGCGCGGACGAGGCCGTCTCCAGCGCCTTCGAGGACAACCATGCCTCTCTGGCCGTCTCCCGCAAGCTGGGCTACCGCCCGAACGGCACCGAACGTCACGCCGTCCGCGACGCCCTGGTGATCGGTCATCGCCAGCGCCTCACCCGTCCCGACTGGGAACGCCACCGGACCGTCCCCGTCACCATCGAGGGCCTCGCCCCCTGCCTGCCCCTGCTCGGCCTGTCAGAGTGATCGGCTAGCTTGCGGCGGCATGAGCTCCCCCGTGCTGAACGATCTCGCGGCCCGCGTGGCCGCCGCCGCACCCGAAGGCTGGACCGGCGCCCGCCTGGTCTGGGACGTCGAGGGCGACGGGACGGACCGCCCCGCGCCCGCGTACACCCTGCCCGGCGGCGAGACCCGCGAGGTCGATCTCGGCCCGTTCGAGAACGCCGTCGAGATCTGCCGGCTGGTGGACCGCGGGCCGGTGCGCCTCGTTCTCACCGTGGAGGCGTCGGGCCGGTTCGAGGCGGCCGTGGGCGGACCGTCCGAGGACGGCGAGCGCGATGAGCCGATCCTCTACGTCCGCGACGAGGACGAGGTCTTCCCGCCCGACCGGGGCGACCAGCAGGCCGCGCCGGCGTCCGCCACCCCCGCGGGCGACCCGGAGGAGGCCGTCCGCCTCTTCCGTGAGCTGATGCGGCGCCGCGCCGAGATCCTCGGCCACGAGGAGAAGCTGCCGCCGCCCGCCGAGGACCTCGACGACCTGGAAGAGGCACTCGGCTTCGCCCTCCCGGCCGACCTGCGCGCCCTCTACGGCCTCGCGGACGGCGACGGCACCCTCACGACCCCGGTGTTCGACCGCCACCCGTGGATCTCGTCCGAGGAACTGGGTGACGAGGACGACGAGTGGGTCGACATCTCGCTGGACTGGAAGCACGAACCCCAGCGTTCCCCCGTACTCGACGCGCTTCCCGCGAACACCGTCCGCCGCTCGCTCCTCCGCCCCGGATGGATCCGCTTCGCCCACGACACCGGCGGCAACTGGCTCGCCGTGGACATGGACCCCGGACCGGCCGGCCGCCCCGGCCAGGTCATCGCGATCGGCACCGACTACACGGAGGCTCCGCGCTACGTCGCCGACTCGGTGACCACGTACCTGCGCCGCCTGGTCGAGGCGCTTCGGCGCGGAGACCACGAGAACCGCGGGGACGACCTCTTCATCGACGTCGACCTCCCGGACCTGCACGAGGCGGAGGAGGACCGCGTCTTCCACCTGGACGGCGGAGAACTTCAGGTCGCGTTCCAGGGGCAGGAGTACAGGGCGACCGACGTCGAGGATCTCGCGTACCTCGCCGCCGTGCCCACCCTGCGCTCCGCCGACCTCTCGGGCCCGGGCGGCCCGGACCTGACCCCGCTGAGCGCTCTGCCGGTCGAGTTCCTGGCCCTGGACTTCGAGACCGTCGATCCGTCCCCGCTGGCGGGCCACCCGGAGCTGCGCTCCCTGGCGATCACCTCGCGCACGCCCGTGGACCTGGCGCCGCTGCGCACCGTTCCCCACCTGTGGGCCCTGAACGTCGCGGCCGCCCCCGTCCCGGACCTCTCGGTGATCGCCGACCTCCCCGCCCTCCGCTACCTGGAGGTCACCCGAGCCCAGTGGGACGAGCTGTGCCACCGCGACGACCTGCCCCCGTTCACGGCCGTCGGCATCCACCCCGACCCGCCCGAACGCGAATGGCCCCTGAACATCCCCTGGACGACCGTCCACGGCGACCCACCCCACCGCTACACCGCCACCCTCCCACCCGCCTGACGCCTCAGCCGACGGGGATCGTGTACGCCAGCTCGTACCGATCCACCGGCACGACGATGTCGGCCGTCTCAACGGGACGGTCGCCCGAGTACGTCCGCTGGATGACCAAGACGATCGTTCCGACGGGCACGTTGAGCGCCCCGGCCTCCTGGGCGAGGACGGGGCGCGCGGAGACGACCTCGGTCGCCTCCTCCACCTCGACCCCGATCGCCCGCATCCGGGCGACCACTCCCGCGCCCGCGTGCGGTCCCTCCTCGGGGAACGCGACCGGCGTGCCGCGCGTGATCGCCAGCGGCTCCCACGAGGTGGAGAGCATGACGGGCTCGCCATCGGCCAGGAACGTGTAGCGCGTCCGCATCACCTCGGCGCCTTCGGCGATGCCGAGCCGGTTCGCGATCGCGGCCGGGGCGGTGGTCTTCTCGCTGCTGCACCGCCACGTTCCCGTACGGCCATGGGCCTCCATGTCGGCACGGAACGGTGAAGATGCCCGGCCTCGTGCCTCCCGGTACCAGGACCGCGTCATCCGCCTGAGCTCTGGCCGCCGGCGCACGTAGGTGCCCGATCCGGAACGTGACTCCACATACCCCTCGGCGACCAGGAGCCGTACGGCCTCGACCGCGACCCGGTCCGAGACCTCGTACTCGCGGGCGAGCTCGTGCCGGGACGGCACCTTGTCACCCGGCGCCAGCCGCCCCTCGACGATTCGCCGCCGAAGATCATCGGCAATGCGCATGTAGGCGGGCTCAGGCATGAGGACTCCGGTGGCCGACGCGAACGTTCCGGAACAGCTTGACAAGCTGGGTGCTCAGCTTCAAGCTGAGTACTCAGCTTACGGAAGGCTGTCGAGTCATCACAGAAGGTGATCATGGACTGGACGCAGATCTATCCAGGTCATAAGGCCATGGTTCCGGCCGGGCGTTCGTCCGGGCGATGCTCGGAGACTCCCCGCGTACCGACGACGCTGAGCTCGTGGCCGCTGAGCTGGTCGCCAACTCCCTGCGGCACACTCCCAGCGGCCGGGCTGACGGCTCCTTCGGGGTCAACGTCACCACGCGCCGTGGCTGGGCCCGCGTCGCGGTCACGGACGCGGGGGCGGGTGACTGGCTCGCCCACGCCTGCCACCCGGAGGACGACGAGGAGTACGGCCGCGGCCTGCTGATCGTGGAGATGTGCGCCGACAAGATGGGCCACGAGGTCTGCGCGAACGGCCAGACCATGTGGGCCGAGTTCCTCTGGCCGCACAACCTCGCCGAACGGGTGGGGGTGTGAGCGGCGTCGAGCGACTCGACGCGCTCGGGTGGGCACTGGCCGAGATGGGATGGCGCGTCGTCATCCGGTACGGCGAGGCGCGGCTGTGGGCATCTCCTCGATCGGCCTTGCACTCGGGCGAAGTCGTGAGCATCACGTCGGTGCCGGACGGGCTGTGGTTCTGGGGGAATGCGGGCGGTCTGCTCGCGCGTGGCGATGATCTCCAGGGTGCGCTGGAGTCGCTGGAGCGCCTGCTGCGTCCCGCGTGATGCCTTTCCGCGGCTGCGCGGCGCTCAGGGGCGGGCGGTCTTGTTCCTGAGCGCCGCGTGCGGTCAGGGGGTGAGGGTTTTCTTGTAGAGGGTTTTGCCGTTGATGTCTTGGAGGTTGACGGTGAAGGTGGCGGTTTCGGCGTCGATGGTGGCTTGGCCGAAGAACTGGTAGCCCTCGGCCGGGCTCGTGTTGGCGCGCGGGGGAGCCTGCTGGAATTGCAGTTGGGGGCCGAACGTGTTCTCCAGCTTGTTCGGGCCGAAGGCGCCGGCGTTCAGGGGGCCGGTGACGAATTCCCAGAACGAGTCGAAGTCCTTGAAGGCGGCCTTGGACGGGTCGTAGTAGTGGGCCGCGGTGTAGTGGACGTCGGCCGTCAGCCAGACCATGTTGCGGACCTTGTTCCTCTTCGCGTACGAGAGGAGGTCGGCGATCTCGCGTTCGCGGCCGAGGGGGGCGCCGCCGTCGCCCTGGGCGATGCCCTCGAAGGCGGTGCCGTCGGGGACGATGAGGCCGAGGGGGAGGTCGGCGGCGATGACCTTCCAGGTGGCCTTGGAGCGGCGCAGCTCCCGCTTGAGCCAGGCGAGCTGGCGGGCGCCGAGGACACCCTGGTCCTGGGTGGGGGAGTTGTTGGCGCCGTTGGCGTCCTTGTGGGTGCGCATGTCGAGGACGAAGACGTCCAGGAGGGGGCCGTAGGAGAGTTTGCGGTAGACGTTCTCGCCGCGGATCGGCGTGTATTCGAACATGGCGCGGCGGGCGCGGGACGCGAGGACGTCGACCCTTTTCTCGGTGTATTGGGGAAGGTCCAGGATCTCGCCCGGGTACCAGTTGTTGGTGACCTCGTGGTCGTCCCACTGGTAGATCATCGGGACGCGGGCGTTGAACGCGCGGAGGTTCTCGTCGTGCAGGTTGTAGCGGAACTGGCCGCGGTATTCGGCGAGGGTCTCGGCGACCTTGGTCTTCTCCGGGGTGACGAGGTTGCGCCAGGTGCGGCCGTCGGGGAGGGCGACCGTCTCGGTGAGCGGGCCGTCGGCGTAGACGAGGTCGCCGCTGCACAGGAAGAAGTCGGGGTCGAGCGCGGCCATGGAGCGGAAGATGCGGTAGCCGCCGAGTTCGGGGTTGATGCCCCAGCCCTGGCCGGCGAGGTCGCCCGACCAGACGAAGCCGATGTCGGCGCGGTGGTGGGGCGCGGTGCGGAGCCGGCCGGTCACGGGCGCGGATTCGGTGCGGTCGTCCGCGAGGGTGACGCGGTAGTGGAGCTCCTCGCCGGCGGGCAGGCCGCGCAGGAGGGCCTTGCCGGTCAGGTCCGTCTCGGGCGTCAGGTACGGGCCCCGGATCCGCCGGGCGCCGCGGAAGTCGGGACGGCGGGCGACGTCCACGAGCATCCGGGACGGGCGGTCGGCGCGGGCCCAGACGACGGCCTCGCGGGCGGTGACGTCGCCGCTCTGGACGCCGTGGGTGAGGCGCGGGCGGGTACGGGCGAGCGCGGGCGCGCCCAGCGGCAGGGTCGCTCCGGCCGCGAGGCCGCCGAGCAGGACGGTGCGGCGATTCATCGGCTGCATGGGCGGCATGCTCCCGTGAGGCGGTGGACGGGCGGTGAACACCGGACATCCAGGGACGTTCCGCTGATCGACTTGACAACGCTGCGTGACCAGGGTGAGCTTGTCGGCATGTCAGCGCGATTCTGTGTGTGCCCCGTGGCCCTGCGCCGCGTGGCCAGCGCGCTGTGTCCTTCGTGTCGTTGATCCCGAATCGTTCTCTTTCCGGCCGTACACGAAGGCTTTCTCATATGGTTCCCGATCTCACGATGCGTGGCCAGGACGATCCCCATGGCCGCACGATGGTCCGGCGTCCACCCACGGTAGGCCAGCTGGCCGAGCGCATCCATGCCCTGAGCGCCCGTCCCGGCGACTGGTGGCACCGGGCGCGGTTCGAGGCCGCGGGCCCGGTACGGGTCCCGCTGGACGAGGTGGACGGCGTCCGCCTCTGGCTCACCACCTGGCCGCCCGGCCACCGGACCGATGTGCACGTCCACACGGGCACGGAGGTCAGCACGGTCATCGCGGGCGAGCTGGCCGAGGTGAGGATCACCGCGGCGGGCGTCACCGAGCGGCCGCTGCGGACCAACCGGGTGCGGGTGCACGGCGGCGGCCGGACGCACGAGCTGACCAATCCCGGCCCCGCGTACGCGATCACCCTGCATGCCACCCTGGCCTAGATGAAGAAATCCTCATGGTGGCCTCATCGGGGGTTCGCCGGGAGGGGCCAGGCTCGCCGCCATGAGCATCGTGCAGCGCATCGCGATCATCGGGGCCATCGTGGCGGTCCCGCTGGGGATCGCCGGGATCAGCCAGGCCCTCTCGGACTCGCCCGCCGAGCCGAAGGTCCCCGACCGCGTCCAGGTCGGCGAGAGCACCACGCCCGCGGGGCCGTCCACCGGGCCACCGGTGACCGAGTCGCCGTCGACGGGGCTGCCGCCGCGCTCGCCGGCCCCCGGCGGCTCGCCCACACCGTCGCCTTCGCCGTCGCTCGTCCCGGCGCCGCCGCCCGTGTACGACGATGACGCGGACGACCGGAACGAGCGGGACGACGACGCGGATGACGGCTGACCGTCCGGGGCGTCCGGGCGTCTCGGCGCGGCTGCGGATCCTGCTGTGGCTGATCGTCGTGATGGCGGTGGCGATGGGGTCGGTGGCGCTCGCCGTGCGGGCCATCCTGATCGCCGAGGTGGAGAACGACAGCGTCCAGCTGCTGGAGCAGGAGGCGCGCGAGTTCGAGCAGTTCGCGCGGGAGGGGCTCGATCCGGAGACCGGGCGCGGGTTCGACGATCCGGGCCGGCTCCTCTACACGCATCTGCGCCGCCAGCACGCCGACGACGACGAGCTGCTGCTGGGCGTGATGGCGGACGGGCGGATCATCCGGCAGGACCGCGAGGGCCCGTACGACCTCCAGGACGACGCCGCGGCCATGCGCCGGATCCTCGCGGCGCGGGGCCCGTCCGGCCGCACGCCGAGCCCGGCGGGGGAGATCCGCTGGGCCAAGATCGAGACGGCCGGGCCGCGGCCCGCGACGTTCGTGATCGCCTACTTCATCGAACGGGACTTCGCCGAGGTGGACCAGATGGTGCGCGTGATGGGCGGCGTGTCGGCGCTGGCCCTGCTGGGAGGCGCCGGGATCGGCTGGATCGTGTCCGGGCGGATCTTGGCGCCGGTACGGCTCGTCCGCCGGACCGCCGCCGAGATCACCGAGCAGGACCTGGCGCGCCGGATCCCGGTGCAGCGGCGCGACGACGTGGGCGAGCTGGCCGCGACGTTCAACGCGATGCTGGACCGGCTGGACCGGGCGTTCGCGACGCAGCGGCGGTTCGTCGACGACGCCGGGCACGAGCTGCGGACGCCGATCACGATCGTGCGCGGCCATCTGGAGCTGATGGGGGACGACCCGGCCGAGCGCGAGGAGACGATGCGGCTGGTCAGCGACGAGCTGGACCGGATGAGCCGGATCGTCGAGGACCTGCTGCTGCTCGCCAAGGCCGAGCGGCCCGACTTCGTCCAGCTCCAGTGGGTTCCGGTGACGGAGCTGACCAGCGACATCTACGCCAAGGTGCGGGCGCTGGGCGATCGCGAGTGGGTGCTGGACGGCATCGGCGAGGGCGAGGCGCGGGTGGACCCGCAGCGCGTCACGCAGGCCGTCGTGCAGCTCGCGCAGAACGCCGTCCAGCACACCGAGCCGGGCGGCACCGTGCGGGTCGGGTCGGCGCTGGACGACGAGCGGGCGCGGTTCTGGGTGGCCGACTCGGGGCCGGGCGTGCGGCCCGAGGACCGGGAGCGGATCTTCGACCGGTTCGCGCACGGCGGCGGGTCCGGGCGCCGGCCGCGTACCGGGGCGGGGCTCGGGCTGGCGATCGTCACCGCGATCGCGGCCGGGCACGGCGGTACGGTCCGGCTCGGCGGCGAGTACGGGAAGGGCGCGACGTTCGAGCTGGACCTGCCGAGGGCGGGCCGCGGGAAGGGACAGAACCCGTGAACAGGATCCTCATCGTGGAGGACGAGCACCGCATCGCGACGTTCATCGAGAAGGGCCTGCGGGCCAACGGGTTCAGCACGACGGTGGCCGAGGACGGCGACGTCGCGCTGTCGTACGCCGCCGGCCTGGGCTTCGACCTGATCCTGCTGGACATCGGGCTGCCGGGCCGGGACGGGTTCACCGTGCTGCGGGCGCTGCGCGAGGCGCGGGTGACGACGCCGGTGATCGTGCTGACGGCGCGCGACTCCGTTCAGGACACCGTGGCGGGGCTGGAGGGCGGCGCGGACGACTGGATGACCAAGCCGTTCCGGTTCGAGGAGCTGCTGGCGCGGGTGCGGCTGCGGCTGCGCGGGCCGTCGCGGGCGCCGGAGGTGACGCTGCTGCGGTCGGGCGGGCTGGCGCTGGACCTGCGGACGCGGCGGGCGCGGTCCGGTGACCGTACGGTCGATCTGACGGCGCGCGAGTTCGTCCTGCTGGAGCTGTTCCTGCGGCATCCGGGGCAGGTGCTGTCGCGCGAGCAGATCCTGTCGCACGTGTGGGGGTACGACTTCGACCCCGGCTCCAACATCGTGGACGTGTACGTGCGGCAGCTGCGCAAGAAGCTCGGCGACGGCTGCGTGGAGACCGTGCGGGGGATGGGCTACCGCCTGCCCTGACCTGCGGCGTTCTTCCTGAGCCCCGTCACATGAAGGCGGCTTCATGTGCGGTTCATGGCGGGCTCACCGCCGCTTCGGATGATCGACACATCGATCGTCCGAGGGAGGCGGGGAAGCGGTGCAGACGACGGCGGTGACGGCGGCGGTGCCGTCCGGGGCCGTGATCCGGTACGCGCTGGTCGCCGCGGCGGCCGTGGCGGTGTGCGCGGGGATCGTGCTCGGGGCCGGCGGGCTCGGCATGACCGGGCGGATCACGCTGGCGGTGTTCGCGGTGGCGACGCTGATGTGGATGTTCACGCCGGTGGACGACACGTTCGTGGCGCTGGCCGCCGGGCTGATCCTGATCACGGTCGGGGCGCTGGAGGCCGAGGTGCTGTTCGGCAGCCTCGGCGAGCCGACGATCTGGCTGCTGATCTGCGCGTTCGTGCTGGCGGCCGGGATCTCCCGGACGGGCCTGGCGACCCGCGCGGCGGCGTTCTTCGTGTCGGGGGCGCGGACGGTGCGGCAGCTGGCGCACCTGACCACGGCGGCGCTGGTCGCCAGCGCGTTCGCGATCCCGGCGACGTCGGGACGGGCCGCGCTGGCGCTGCCGGTCTTCCTGGCGCTGGCGGGCGCGCTGCGGGAGCGGCGCCGGGTCGTGCTGGCACTGGCGCTGATCTTCCCGGCGGTGATCCTGCTGTCGGCGGTGGCCACGCTGATCGGCGCCGGCGCGCACCTGATCACCGCCGAGATGCTGGCGCAGGCCACCGGCGACCGGATCGGGTTCGTGCAGTGGCTGCTGCTCGGCACGCCGCTGGCGCTGGCGTCGTCCCATCTGACCGCCGAGGCGGTGCTGCTGATGACGACCACCCGCGAGGACCGCCGCACGCCGGTCGCGATCCGCGCCGAGGACATCGGGGAGGCCGCCGGGACGCGGACGACCGGCCCGCTCACCGAGCACCAGCAGCGCTCGGCGGCGCTGCTCGGCGTGGTCGTGGTGCTGTGGTGCAGCGAGCCGCTGCACGGCGTGCCGCCCGCGGTGGTCGCGCTGGTCGGCGCGATCGTCAGCTGCTCGCCCTGGCTCGGAACGGTCCGGATGGGCGACTCGCTGAAGACCGTCCCGTGGTCGATGCTGCTGTTCATGGCCGCGACGATGGCCATGGGCACCGCGCTGACGGCGTCCGGCGCCGCGGCCTGGATCGCCGGCGGCCTGTTCGGCGGCGGCTCCGGCGGCCGGGGGACGCCCGCGTGGCTGTTCATCGGCACCGTCGTGGTCGTGAGCGCGCTCGCCCACCTGGTGCTCCAGTCCCGGTCGGCGCGGTCCAGCGTGCTGGTGCCGCTGGTGATCGCCGCCGCGGCCGCGGCCGGGGTGTCGCCCGCTGCCGCCGCGTTCGCCTCCACCGCCGCGGCCGGGTTCTGCCTCACGCTCCCGTCCTCGGCCAAGCCCGTCGCGCTCTTCCACCAGGTCGAGGGCGTCCCCACCTACACCTCGCGGGACCTGCTGCGCGTCTCGGCGGTGCTGGCACCGCTCACGGTCGCGCTCGTCCTCGCGTTCGCGCTCCACGTCTGGCCGCTGCTCGGCCTGCCCGTCTGAAGGAGACCACCATGCGCATCGTCATCGCCCCCAGCGGGTTCAAGGAGTCGCTGAGCGCCGAGCAGGTCGCGGCCGGGATCGCGCGCGGCGCGCGCCGGGTCGTCCCGGACGCCGCGATCGATCCGCTGCCGCTGGTCGACGGCGGCGAGGGCTCGGCCGCGGCGCTGGCCCGCACCACCGGCGGGCGGATCGTCCCGGCCGTCACCACCGGCCCGGCCGGGCGGCCGGTCGGCTCGCACTTCGCGATCATGGGCGGGCCGGGGCCGCGCACGGCGGTGGTCGAGATGGCCGCCACGGCCGGGCTGCGGCTCGTGCCGCGCGACGAGCGCGACCCCGGCCGCACGACGACGGCCGGGGTCGGGGAGCTGATCGCGGCGGCGCTGGACGCGGGCGCCGAGCGGATCCTGGTCGGCTGCGGCGACTCGGGGACGTCCGACGGCGGTGCCGGGGCGCTGCGCGCGCTGGGCGCCCGGCTCCTCGACGCGCGCGGGAACGACCTCCCGCCCGGAGGGGCCGCGCTCACCGGACTCGACCGGATCGACCCGTCCGGTCTCGATCCCAGGCTGCGGCGTACGGAACTGCTCGTCGCCTGCAACCCGTGCAACGTCCTGTGCGGGCCGGAGGGCGTGGCCCGCGTCTACGGGCCGCAGAAGGGCGCGACGCCGGAGCAGGTGGACGTCCTCGACCGGGCGCTGTCGCGCTGGGCGGACGTCCTGGAACGGGACCTGCGCGTGCCCGGCGGGGTGGACGTCCGTACCGGCCCCGGGACGGGCGCCTCGGGCGGGCTCGGAGCGGGGCTGGCGGCGGCGGTGGGGGCGCGGCTGCTGCCGCGGTTCGAGGTCCTGCTGGCGCACGTGGACCTGGACGGGCTGCTGTCCCGCGCCGACCTGGTGATCACGGCGGAGGGGGCGATCGACCGGCAGACCTCGCGGGGCAAGATCCCCTCGGAGGTGGCGCGGCGCGCCAAGCGGTACGGCAAGCCGGTGCTCGCGCTGGCCGGGACGATCGGCCCGGACGCCGATCGCGTCTACGGCAGCGGCATCGACGCGTTCGCCGGGATCCTCCCCGCCCCGGTGGACCTCGCGGAGGCCATGTCCCGGGGCGAGGAGTTCCTCGCGGACGGCGCCGAGCGGGCGCTGCGGATGGTGCTGCTCGGCACCGTCCTCACTCAGACGGCGGCGGGCTCGGGGGCCTTGCGGGCGGCCCCGTCCCCGCCGGGGGCCGGCGCGGCCTCCGAGGTCAGCTCGGCCGGGGCGGCGTTGTAGACCTTCTCGTCCAGGAGCCCCTCGGACCGGGCGACCAGCACCGGGACGGTCAGCTGGCCGGCGACGTTCAGCGCCGTCCGGGCCATGTCGATGACCTTGTCGATCGCGATCAGGTAGCCGACCGCCTGGAGCGGCAGGCCCACGGTGGTCAGCGTCAGCGTGAGCGCCACCAGCGCCGGGCCGGGGGTGCCGCCGGTGCCGAGCTGCCCGATCACCGCGGCCAGCGCGATCAGCAGGTAGTCGGTCACGCCCAGCGAGATGCCCATGTACTGCGCCACGAAGATCGCGGCCACCGCCGGGTAGATCGCGCCGCAGCCGTCGAACTTGATCGTGGCGCCCAGCGGCTGCGCGAAGCTCGCGTACTCCGGCTGCACGCCGTTCCGCTCGATCTGCACCTTCTGCGCGATCGGCAGCGTGGCCAGCGACGAGGACGACACGAAGCCGAACTGGAGCGCCGGCCAGGTGTTGCGGAAGAACTTCAGCGGCGAGACGCGGCCGAACACCCGCAGCAGCACCGGGTACCCGACGAACAGCATGATCGCGACGGCCAGGTAGATCGCGCCGGTGAACTTGGCCAGCGGCGCCAGCGAGCTGGGCCCGTACGTGGCGACCACGGACGCGATCAGGAAGAACGAGCCGATCGGGGTGAGCCGCACGACCCACCACACGATCTTCTGCATGACGACGTACAGGTCGTCGAACAGCGCGGTCAGCCGCTCGCCGCGCTCGCCGACCGCGACCAGCGCCGCGCCGAGCAGGACGGCGAACGTGACCAGGCCGAGGATGTTGCCCTCCGACATCGCCTCGACGATGTTGGACGGGAAGAGGTTGTCCAGGATCTGCGTCCAGGTCACCTCCTCGGTCTCGGCGGCCTCGCCGGCCAGCGTGCCGAGCCCGACGCCGGGCCGGACGACCAGGCCCACCGCGAGCCCGATCGCGGTGGCGATCGCCGAGGTGATCACGAACCAGCCGAGCGTCTTGGCGGTCAGCCGGGCCACGCTGCCGACGTTGCGCAGCCGCCCGACGCTTACCACGATCGCGGCCAGCACCAGCGGAACGACGATCACCCGCAGCAGGCTGGTGTAGACGCCGCCGAACGGATCGAGCCAGCTTTCGGCGATCTTCTTGCCGTCACCGAGGTTGTTGATCAGTGCCCCGGCGGCGACGCCGAGGACGAGGGCCAGCACGATCTGCTGCCAGAACTGCCACTTCCAGACACGCGGACTCACGGGAAGACTCACAGCACGGATCTCCAGGAACATGAGGCACCGCCCGGCAGTGAGCACGGGCGATGGAAGAGCGAAGAGAAGAGGGGGAGGCGGGGGCTCGTCAGGCGTGACAGAGCACGCTGGCGAGGCGGCACAGGTCGATGTGCAGCCGGGCCACGAGCAGGACGGTCTTCTCCGCGAACCTCACGGCGAGTATTAACCGCGATGTCCGTTTCCGCTGTTCCCGGAAATAAGGTGATCTACACCACGAAGGCGTTCGGTGGTCTCGGTAGGCAGTCGTCAGGGCCGGACGAGGGCCCGTCAGTGCCGGCGGGACCGGGTGAGGACCCGGACGATCCCCACCAGCCCCAGCCCGGCCAGCAGCACCGGGCCGAGGATCTCCGGCCCCGCGACCGGATCGCCCGACAGCGCGCCGGCGAGGAACACGCCCGCCACCGCCAGGAAGAACAGCCCGGTCACCACGGCGCCGGGGTCGAACCGGCGGCGGCCCTTCCCGCGCTCAGCCACGGGACACCCGCACATCGCCGAACCTGCCGCGGATCCGCAGGACGATCACCGGCGGATCCTCCGCCCGCGGCCCCTCCGGCTCCAGCACCTGGGAACTCCTGGCGTTCGGGCCGCCGATGCTCCGGCCGGGCAGGTCCAGATCGCCCAGCCCGATCCGCGCGTCGACCTCGACCCGGGCCGCCGCCGGCAGCCGCACGTCCAGCTCCCCGAACCAGATCTCGGCGTTGACCGACACCCGCTGCCCCGGCCGCAGCGGCAGCGCGGTCAGGTCGAGCCGGCCGGTGCCCGCCCCCACCTTGTAGTCCTGCGCGGCGGACGCGTCCACGGGCCGCCACTCGATCTCGCCGTACCGCGCCCCCGGCGGCGCCTCGGCGGCCACGGATGAGGTCAGCAGCGCGCACGTCAGCACCGTCCCCATCGCCGCGAGCCCGCGGGCGCGGAACCAGCCGCCCAGCAGCAGCCCGCCGCCGATCACCGCCAGCGCGGTCGCCGACACGATCATCGTGGCCTGCGGGCCGTCGTACACCCGGGCCATCGGGAAGACCGCCGCGCCCGCCGCGAGCGCGCCCAGCAGCGTGACGGACGTGAGCGGCGAGTGGCCGCCCCGGCACTTCTCCACCGCCGCCGTGGCGCCCGCCGGCTCCCGCACCGGCTCCGGCGCCGGCGGCGCAGCCCGCGGCCCGCTGAACCGGGCCAGGTCGACCATGCCCTCGGGCAGGTCGCCGCCCGGGGCCCCTCGGCGGGACGATTTCTCGAACGAGACGGCCATCGGCTTCTCCTCGGCCTCGTCTTCCGGTAGCGGCGGATGCCCCTGGAGCCGTTCCGGGAACGCGCGGGCCGCCGCCGCGAGATCCACGCCCCGTCCGTGCGCGACCAGCATGACCAGCCCGAGGACGGTCAGCACCGCGACGGTGTCGGTGGACACCCCGGCGCCGAACAGCCCGGTGCCGAGCAGGCTGAGCGCGACCGCCGCGCACAGCAGCGCGCCCAGGACCGACAGGACCCCGGCGGCGTCGAACCGGCGCCGGAACAGCCGCTCGGCGACCGCCGCGCGGCCCGGCGCGGCGGGCATGAACAGCACCGCCGCCACGTACAGCGGGATGCCCTGCCCGTGCGAGAACACCAGGATCGCGAACCCGACCCGGTACACGACCGGGTCGATGCCGGTGTACCGGCCGAGGCCGGTGCACACCCCGCCCAGGATCCGGCCGTCCGCCTCGCGGGCCAGCCGCGACAGTGCTCGCGGTGCCCGCGGTGCCGGTGCCTCCGGTGCCCTGTCCTCGTCCGCCATGGCCACCATCGTTCCGCCTCCCTCCCGCGCGCGGTATCCGGGAGGTCCCTGAGCCGACCCTGAGGAAACGCCCGACCGTTCAGGGGCGGGCCCTGATGCGCCCGCGCGCGTGGCGTGTGACGATCGTCGGCGTGGGGGACATCGCGGTGAACGAGAACGCGGCCCGGCTCGAACGGCGCTCCGACGGCCGGCTGCTGGCCGGCGTGTGCCGGGGCCTGGCCGGGCACCTGGGCGTGGACGCGTTCCTCATCCGGGCCGCGTTCGTGCTGCTCACGCTTGCGAGCGGGCTGGGCGTCGCCGCGTACATCGCGCTCTGGGTGCTGGTGCCGCTGCGCCCGGACGACGGCCGGTGGCCGTCCCGCGCGGCCCGCGACTGGGGGCAGCTGCTCGCCTACACGGCGGTGGCCGCCGGGCTGTCCGCGCTGACGTGGGGCGCGGGGTTCGCGCAGGCGGCGCTGTGGCCGTTCGTCGCCGGCGGGATCGGCGCCTCGATCCTCTGGCAGCAGGCCGACCGCGACCAGCGGCAGCGGTGGGTGGTCCCGCTCCGCCAGATGTGGCTGCGCAGCCTCCTGGGCGTGCTCCTGGTCGCCGGCGGCATCGGCGGCTTCCTGGTGCAGCAGGTGGAGGTGGCGCAGGCGCGGTCCGTCGTGATCGCGATGCTGATCATCCTCACCGGCATCACGGTGATCGTCACCCCGTGGGTGGTCCGCATGTGGCAGGACCTGGACGCCGAACGGCACGAGCGCATCCGCTCCCAGGAACGCGCCGAGCTCGCCGCCCACGTCCACGACTCCGTCCTGCACACCCTCACGCTGATCCAGCGGAACGCGCACGACCCCCGCGAGGTGCAGCGGCTGGCGCGTTCCCAGGAGCGCACGCTGCGGAGCTGGCTCTACCAGCCGAAGGCGGACCCGGACCGGACGTTCGCCGCCGCGATCCGGGAGATCGCCGGCGTGGTCGAGGACGACCACGGCGTGCCGATCGAGGTGGTCTGCGTCGGCGACACCGAGCTGGACGAGCGCCTGAACGCCGGTCTCCAGGCGGCCCGGGAGGCGATGGTGAACGCCGCCAAGTACGCCGAGGCCCCGTCGGTGTCCGTCTACGCCGAGGTCGAGGGCGACGACGTCGCCATCTTCGTCCGCGACCGCGGGAAGGGATTCGACCTGGAGCGGATCCCGGCGGACAGGATGGGCGTGCGGGGGTCCATCATCGGACGTATGGAACGCAACGGCGGCACCGCGCAGGTCCGCACCGCCCCAGGCGAGGGCACCGAGGTACGGCTGGAGATGAAGAAATGAGCGCGAGCCGCCGAGCGGAGGCGAGGCCGTGAACACCGTGGTCCTGGTCGACGACCACCAGATGTTCCGTACCGGAGTGAAGGCCGAGCTGGGGGACGGGATCGAGATCCTCGGCGAGGCGGGCGACGTGGACGAGGCCGTCGAGGTGATCCGCGCGCACAAGCCCGACGTCGTGCTGCTGGACGTGCACCTGCCGGGCGGCGGCGGCATCGAGGTCCTGCGGCGGCTGCACGGCAGCGTCCCGTCCCGCTTCCTGGCCCTGTCGGTGTCCGACGCCGCCGAGGACGTGATCGGGGTCGTCCGGGGCGGCGCCCGCGGCTACGTCACCAAGACGATCTCCGGCCCCGAGCTGACCGACGCCATCGCCCGGGTGGCGGAGGGCGACGCGGTCTTCTCGCCCCGGCTGGCGGGCTTCGTCCTGGACGCCTTCGCCGCGTCCGACGTCCCGGCCGTGGACCCGGAGCTGGACCAGCTCACCCAGCGCGAGCGCGAGGTGCTGCGCCTGATCGCGCGCGGCTACGCGTACAAGGAGATCGCCAAGGAGCTGTTCATCTCCGTCAAGACGGTCGAGACGCACGTGTCGAGCGTCCTGCGCAAGCTCCAGCTGTCCAACCGCCACGAGCTGTCGCGCTGGGCCGCCGCCCGCCGCCTCGTCTGACGTTCACCCCGCGGGCGCGGCCCGGCGCAGGGCGGAGACGGCGAGGTCGGCGACGTGCTCGACCGTCTCGACGCCGCTCTCCATGGACGGGTGGCCCTGCGTGCACACGGCCACCAGGAAGTCGTGGCCGGGGGCGGTGATGCGGCCGACGCTGTTCACGGCCCAGCCGGTGCCCTGGACGTGGAGCGGGACCCAGCCGTTCTTGATCGCGACCCGCTCGCCGGGGCGGGCGGCGGCGCTGATGCCCCAGCGCTGCTCGCCGATGACCGAGCCCATCAGGCCGAGGACGTGCCGCCGGTTGGCCGCCGAGAGCGGGCTGCGCGGGCTCACCAGGGCCTTCATCAGCCGTACCTGGTCGGCCGGGGTCGTCTTGGAGGAGCCCCAGCCGGTCGGGTACGGCTCGGTCTCCCGCAGGCCGAGCCGCTTGTTGGAACGGGCGACGCCCGCGCCGTTCCCGGCGGCGGAGTACAGGGCGTAGGCGGCCCTGTTGTCGCTGAGCCGGATCATCTCGGCGGCCATCGCCCGCTCGCCCGCCGACAGGCCGCGCCGCTCGCGCTGCCGCTGGAGGAGGAGGCTCGCGAGGATGTCGACCTTCATGATGCTCGCGGTCACGAACCGCCCGTGCTCGCCGACCCCGAACGAGGTGTTCGTGCCCAGGTCGGTGACCATCACGCCGGCGCGGCCGGGCCTCCTGGCGAGGTAGGACTTCACGACCTTGGTCAGCGTGGTGCGGTCGAACCGCCGCGGGCCGCCGGGCGGCGGCACGGGCGGCATGAGCGGCACGGCGTGCTCGCGCGCCGCCGGCTGCGCGTTCCGGGTCTGCTGCGGGCCCGTCACCGGCCACCGGGTGACCGCCACCCCCGTCGCCGTTCCCGTGGCGGCCAGCGCGATTGCGCAGGCCAGTACCGTGCGTCGCATCGATATCCCCCGATTTCATGCGACCGGCGGCCGTGCCGCCTAACGATCTTGCTGGCGGCCTACCCCGGAGACGCCGCTCGATGCGCGGGGCGGGTGTGGCACCGTGGACCCATGTCCCAGAACGCGGTCTACCTGGTCACCGGGGTGCAGGCGGCCGGCAAGTCGACGGTGGCGCAGGCGCTCGCCGAACGGCTGCCGAGGTCCGCGCACGTACGGGGCGACGCCTTCCGCCGGTTCGTCGTGAACGGGCGCGCCGAGATGGGCCCGGAGCCGGGCGAGGAGGCGCTGGCGCAGTTGCGGCTCCGGCACCGCTTGGCCGCCGAGGTCGCCGACTCCTATGCCGAGGCCGGGTTCACGGCCGTTCTCCAGGACGTGCTGCTGGGGGAGATGCTGCCCTGGACGGTGGAACGCATCCGCACCCGGCCGCTGTACGTCGTCGTGCTGGCGCCGAGCCCTGAGGCCGTCGCGAAGCGCGAGGCGGGGAGGGGCAAGCGCGCGTACGGCGCGTTCAGCGTCGAGGACCTCGACCGGATCCTGCGCGAGACGACGCCTGCGATAGGGCTCTGGGTCGACTCCTCGGAGCAGACGGTCGAGGAGACCGTGGACGAGATCCTCGCCCGCGCCGTCCCCTACGAGTGACCCGGTGTGACCCGGCCTGACCTCGCGTGACCCGGCGGGAGGCGGGGCGGCTCAGAGGACGTCCGGCAGGCGGGCGGGGCAGCCGGGCTCGCAGCGCTCGCAGTGGTACGCGACGCGGCGCGCGAACGAGGTCAGCATCCGGTTGAGGAACAGCCTCAGGAACGCCCCCGTACCCCGGTACCTGGGCTCGAACTCGCCCTCCCAGCGGATGACGGTCTCGAAGCCCCGCGGTTCCAGGGTGACGTCCGCCCGGTACTCCTTCAGGGGGAGCCCGGACAGCGCGACGTAGGCGTAGTGGTGCGGCGGGTCGTACTCCACGACCTGCTCGCGGGCGGGCGGGATCGCCCGGATGGCGCCGACGCCGTTGGGGGCGTCGTCACCCGGCCGCTCGCGCCGCGCCCGCGACGGGAACGTGCCCCACTCGCTCCAGGCCTCGGCCACCGCGAGGTGCTTGAAGACCACCTCCGCGCCGGCGCGCGAGGTGGCGCTGGCGCCCACGCTGTACGGTCCGGTCCGCTGCCGCATGCCCACTCCCGAAAGCTCGGTCGGATCTCAGGCCGTGTCGACGACCTGGTAAGCCTCGGCGAGCCGCCCCTCCGGCCAGCCCGCGGCCAGCGCGTTGCCGCCCAGCCAGCCGCGCAGCATCTCCTCCAGCGCGTCGCCCATGTGCGCGGTCTGGCTCGCGTGCGCCTTCAGCGCGGCCAGCTTGCGCGGGAACGCGTCCGTCACGTCGGTGTAGTGGTTTACGACGGGACCGCCGCTGAGCCACACCTCGCGCGCCGTCCACGCCTCCAGGCCCTCGTCGGCCAGCAGTTCGGGGAACGCGTACGGGTTGCGGGCGTCGGGGTAGACGGCGTCGAGCGTCGCCGCGCCCACCGCGCGGTGGTCGGGGTGGCTCGGATGGATCCGCTCGTAGTTGCGCTCCGGGCTGGACGTCAGCACGCGGTCGGGCCGCACCTGCCGGATCACCCGGGCGATGTCGCGGCGCAGGTCCAGCGTCGCCTCCAGCCGCCCGTCCGGGCGGCCGAGGAACCGCACGTCCTCCACGCCCACGCACTTGGCCGCCGCGCGCTGCTCCTCGCGGCGCAGCTCGGCCATCTCCGCCCTGGTGACGGCGTCGTCGAAGCCGCCCGCGTCGCCGTCGCTGACCATGAGGTACACCACCTCGACGCCCTTGTCGGTCCAGCCCGCGATCGTTCCCGCGGAGCCGAAGTCGACGTCGTCGGGGTGCGCCATCACGGCGAGTACGCGCCGTACCTCGCTGTCGTCCAGAACACTTGTCACATTTCCACCCTAAGCCGTACATCCAGAAGTGGTTGGGCCTGGGAGCCGGGGCCGGTGCGGGGTAGAGCTGAGACATGCGCAAACTCATCAACGCCCCGGCGGACGTCGTCGCCGACGCCCTGCGCGGCATGGCCGCGGCGCACCCCTCGCTGCGGATCGACCCGGAGAACCGGACGATCGTGCGGGCCGACGCCCCCCGTCCCGGGAAGGTCGCGCTGGTCTCGGGCGGCGGCTCCGGCCACGAGCCGCTGCACGGCGGGTTCGTCGGGTACGGGATGCTCGACGCCGCCGCCCCCGGGGAGGTCTTCACCAGCCCCGTCCCCGACCAGATCCTCGCCGCGACCACGGCCGTGGACGGCGGCGCGGGGGTGGTGCACATAGTCAAGAACTACACCGGCGACGTCCTGAACTTCAGGATGGCCGCCGAACTGGCCGAGGACGAGGACATCGAGGTCGAGTCGGTCCTGGTGAACGACGATGTCGCGGTCGAGGACAGCACGTTCACCGCCGGCCGGCGCGGCACCGGCGCCACCCTGTTCGTCGAGAAGATCGCCGGGGCGCTGGCCGAGTCGGGCGCGGACCTGGCCGCGGTCGCCGGCGTCGCCCGCGAGGTGAACGAGCGCAGCCGCTCGTTCGGCGTCGCGCTGTCGCCGTGCACGGTGCCGGCCGCCGGGGAGCCGACGTTCGAGCTGGGCGAGGACGAGATCGAGCTGGGCATCGGCATCCACGGCGAGCCGGGCCGCGAGCGCGCCAAGGCGATGCCCGCCGCCGAGGTCGTGGACGCCGCGCTGACCGCGATCGACGCCGACATGCCGCTGTCGGGCGCCGAGGTCCTGGTGCTGGTGAACGGCATGGGCGGCACCCCGCTGATCGAGCAGTACGTCGCGTACGCGGCGGTCGCCGACTGGCTCGGCGGGCACGGCGCCACCGTCGTACGGCCCCTGGTCGGGCCGTTCGTGACGAGCCTGGAGATGGCCGGCTGCATGATCTCGGTCTGCCGCCTCACGCCCGAGCTGACCCGCCTCTGGGACGCGCCGGTGGAGACGCCCGGACTGCGGTGGGGCCGATGACGGGCAGCGCGGGGAACACGGGGGGCACGGTGAACGCGGCGGACCTGGCCGGCTGGATCCGGCACGCGGCCGAGCTGGTGTCGGCGGACGCGGAGCGGCTGACCCGGCTGGACGCGGCGATCGGCGACGGCGACCACGGCCACAACCTCGACCGCGGCTTCGCCGCCGCCGTCGCCGCGCTCCCGGCGGACGCCCCGCCCGGCAAGACGCTGATCGCGGCGGGCCGCGCCATCGTGTCCAAGACCGGCGGCGCCTCCGGCCCGCTGTACGGGACGGCGCTGCGCCGCATGGGCAAGGCGTTCGGCGGCGCCTCCGACGAGCAGGGGGTCGACGCGGCCCTCCTCGGCGAGGGCCTGCGCGCCGCCCTCGACGGCGTGCGGGAGCTCGGCCAGGCCGCGGACGGCGACAAGACGATGGTGGACGCGCTCGTCCCCGCGGCCGCCGCGTACGACGAGGCCCTGGCGGCCGGGACGGACCTGGCCGGCTGCGTGCGCGCCGCCGCCGGCGCCGCCGAACGGGGCGCCGAGGAGACCGTGCCCATGCAGGCCCGCAAGGGCCGCGCCAGCTATCTGGGGCCGCGCAGCACGGGCCATATGGACCCGGGTGCCGCGTCCACCGCGCTCATCCTGCGCGCGCTCGCCGACGTCGTCTGAGAGAGGGGACCACATGGTCGGGATCGTGCTGATCTCGCACAGCAGGACGCTCGCGGAGGGCGCCGCCGAACTCGCCCGCACGATGGGCGTCGGGAAGGCGGTCGCCGAACCGGCGGGAGGCGACACCGGCGGCGGCATGGGGACGAGCATCGAGCTGGTCGAGGACGCGATGGAACGCGCCAGGGCCGCCGGTGCCGAGGCGATCGTGCTGATCGCCGACATCGGCAGCTCGGTGATGACCGCCAAGCTCGTCGTGGACGAGGCGGAGGGCGACGTCGTGCTCGCGGACGCGCCCCTCGTCGAGGGCGCGGTCGCGGCGGCCTCCACCGCCGCCACGGGCGCCGATCTGGGCGCCGTCGTCGCGGCCGCCGAGTCCGCCTACGACCACCGCAAGAGCTAGGCGCTAGGGAGCCGGAGGAGGCCGGGAGTCCGGGCCGCCCGGCCGGAGGAGGGTCTCCAGGGGGCCGCCGAGGTCCGCGGAGGGGTCCCCGCGGACCTCGAAGACCCGGGGGGCGGCGTCGCCCTGGCCGCCCACCGACACCCGGTATCCGGGCAGGTCGGCGCCGATCTCGCCGGCCGCGCCGCGCTCGCGCGCCGCGGCCCCCGCCGCCCCCGCCCCCCCGCTCCCGGCCGCCGCCCCGGGCGGCCGGGCCGCGGTCGCGGACCGCGCCCCCCCCCGGGCCCCCCCCGGCCAGGGGCCCCCGCGCCCGGCGATGCGACACTCTCGGTGTCGGGCCGCGACCGCACATCCCCCCG
>NZ_JBEZWH010000020.1:0-127142 GCF_040703975.1 Spirillospora sp. NPDC029432 | reverse complement strand
CGCCGCCCGTGCCGATCCGGCCCGCCGGCGGCGTCGGCATGCCTCGATCGCGGTGGAGGCCGGGCCGGGGCGGTGGTACGTGGTCAACGCGACGCGCTACTACACCCACCTGAACAACACCAACCCCCTGATCCGTCCGGACGACGCCGGGCACCGGCGGCTCGCCGAGGCGGGGATCAGGGTGGCCGCGGAGGGAGCGTTGATCGAATTATGAACACGGCGCCATGGCCGCCCGACCGGCTCGAAGACCGGCTCCGGACGCTCGCGGAGGAGCGCTACCACCACCGCCACCCGTTCAACCTGCGCATGCACGAGGGCCTGCTGTCGCAGGAGGAGCTGCGGCGCTGGATCCTCAACCGGTTCCACTACCAGCGGCACATCCCGATCAAGGACGCGCTGATCCTGGCCAAGCTTGAGACCAGCGAACAGCGGCGCGGGTGGGTCCGGCGCATTCACGACCACGACGGCCGTCCTGACGATGAGCGCGGCGGCGGCGCCGTCGGAGGTATCGAGCGCTGGTTGAGGCTGGGCGAGGCCGTAGGCCTGGACCGAACGCTGCTGCTTTCTGGGGAGGGCGTCCTGCCGGGCGTGCGATTCGCGGTGGACGGCTACGTCAACTTCTGCCGGAACGCCTCCACGCTGGAGGCGGTCGCGTCGTCGCTGACCGAGCTGTTCGCGCCCGACCTGATGACGACGCGGATCGCGGCGTGGGAGCGGCACTACCCGTGGATCGAACCCGAAGGACTCCGGTATTTCCAGGTACGGGTGGGGCAGGGCCGCCGCGACTCGCAAGAGGCGCTCGGGCTCGTCCACCAGTGGGCGGTCACACGGGCCGACCAGGAACGGGTGCTGGAGGCGTTCACCTTCAAGTGCGATGTCCTCTGGTCGCTTCTCGACGCGGTGGACAACGCCACGACCTCGCGTGCGGAGGCTGCCGGTGTCCGCTGAGCAGGCGTCCTGGCGACCCGTCCTGACCCGGTCGGTTGTGCTGCGGTATGACCGGGTGCGCGGCACCGATCTGCTGCTGATGCCCGAACGTGCGGTGCGGCTCAGCGGCGCGGGTGGCCGGATCCTGCGGCTGTGCGACGGCACCCGCACCGTCCCCGCCATCGTCGCCGAACTGGCCGAGACGTTCCCCGACGCCCCACTCGACGCCGAGGTCCCCGCGTTCCTGGACCGCGTCCGCACCCAAGGCTGGCTGCAATGACCCCACCGCCCGGCACCCCCGACGACGGCACGGCCGCCGCCTCAAGCGCACCCGCACCCTCCGCCCCACCCGCGCCCTGGGCGTTGCTCGCGGAGGTCACGCACGCCTGCCCGCTGCACTGCCCGTACTGCTCCAATCCCCTCGAACTGGTCCGCACCAGCGCCGAGCTGAGCACCGAGGAGTGGGCGCGAGTGTTCGGCGAGGCCGCCGACCTCGGCGTCGTCCAAGCACACATCTCCGGCGGCGAGCCACTGCTGCGCCGCGACCTGACCGACATCATCGCCGCAGCACACCGCGCCGGCATCTACACCCAACTCGTCACCAGCGGCCTCGGACTCACCCCCGAACGCCTGGACGAACTGGCCGCAGCCGGGCTCAACAGCGTCCAGCTCTCCCTCCAAGACGCCCGCCGACCGGGCTCGGACCTCATCGCGGGACGCGAGTCCTACACCGCCAAACAGCAGGCCGCACGCGTGATCCGCGCGGCCGGGCTGCCGTTCGGACTCAACGTCGTGCTGCACCGCCGCAACCTCGACAACCTCCAACAGATCATCGAAGTCGGCGCCCGCTGGGGCGCCGACCGCATCGAACTGGCCAACACCCAGTTCTACGGCTGGGCCCTGCACAACCGCGCCGCCCTGCTACCCACCCGCGACCAACTCGACCACGCCAAGACCACCGTCGCGGCCTGGCGCCAGCAGCACAGCACACCCGAACTGGTATGGGTGATGCCCGACTACTACGAAGGCGTCCCCAAGCCCTGCATGGGCGGCTGGGGCGCCCGCTCGATCACCGTCGGCCCCGACGGCACCGCACTGCCCTGCCCGGCCGCCTACGCCATCACCGACCTGGCGCCTCCAAACGTCCGTGACCGGCCGCTGTCCTGGATCTGGGAGGACTCCCCGGCCTTCAACGCCTACCGCGGCACCGCATGGATGACCGGACCCTGCAACGACTGCCCCCGCCGCGACATCGACCACGGCGGCTGCCGCTGCCAAGCCCACGCCCTCACCGGCGACCCCACCCGCACCGACCCCGCCTGCTCCCTGTCACCCGACCACCACCTCGTCCGCGCACCGGCGGCGGCCGCGGAAGGCGGCGCCGCGCCCGCGTTCATCTACCGGAGGCCGGTCAGGCTCGCGAGGCAGGAGGACCGATGCACATCGGAGTCCTGAACGGCCCCAACCTGAACAGGCTCGGCCGGCGCCGTCCCGAGAGGTACGGGACACGCACCCTGGCGGAGGTCGTGGCGGACCTGG
The DNA here is from genome assembly GCF_040703975.1 of Spirillospora sp. NPDC029432. Lineage (NCBI taxonomy): Bacteria > Bacillati > Actinomycetota > Actinomycetes > Streptosporangiales > Thermomonosporaceae > Spirillospora > Spirillospora sp. NPDC029432. The sequence continues at coordinate 124,676 of NZ_JBEZWH010000020.1, read as the reverse complement.
AGGAGGCCTCGGCCCGGCTCGGTGTCCGGCTGTCGCATTACCAGTCCAATCACGAAGGGGCGCTCCTGGACTGGCTGCACGAGCGCCAGGACGACCTGGACGCGCTGATCGTCAACCCGGCGGGGCTGACCCCCTTCGGGCGGCCGTTCTGCGATGCGCTCTCCGAGACCGGCCTGCCTGTCGTGATCGTTCACATCACGCAGCTCTACCGGCACTACGGGATGGACGCCCAGGACCTCTTCCGGGAGACGGCGACCGCCTACATCGCCGGGCTGGGCTGGCGCGGTTACATCGTCGCGCTGGAACACCTCCACCACGAGGCGACGAAGTGAGTCACCCGGCCCTGGCCTCTCCGCTGCGCCTCGGCTCGGTGACCCTCTCCAACCGCATCGTCAGCGCGCCTATGGAACGCAACTATTGCGGTACTGATGGAACGGTCACCGATGATTACATCGCCTACCTGGAGGCGCGCGCAGCCGGTGGGGCGGCGCTGGTGTTCAGCGAAGCGAGCTATGTACGGGCCGACGGCAGGGGCCGCGCCCGCCAGATGGGCGTCGCCGAAGACCGTCACGTGGCCGGGGTCGCCGCGATGGCGGAAGCGATCCATCGGCACGGAGCCAAGGCCGGAGTGGAGCTCAACCATGGCGGTCGGACCGTACAGAGCTGCATCAGCGGAACGCGCCCCGTCGCGCCGTCCGCCGTGCCCTGCCTGCCCGCCGGGGGCGACATGCCCCGCACGCTGGGCCGGGAGGAGATCCACGACCTCGTCGAATGCTACGGCGCCGCCGCCCGGCGCTGCCGCGAGGCGGGGATCGACGTGCTCACCGTCCATGGCGCCCACGGCTACCTGATCCACCAGTTCCTGTCCCCGTTCACCAACCGGCGGGACGACGAGTTCGCCGAACCGGGACTGTTCCTGGACCTCGTGCTGCAGGCCGTTCGGGAGGCCGCGCCCGATCTGTCCATCGGTATCCGGGTGTCGGCGTTGGAAGGCGTGCCCGGCGGGCTGGACGAGGCGCGGACCCTTTCGGTGATCCGCTCCTCCCGCCTCGACCTGCTCGACTTCATCGACGTCTCGGCGGGCAGCTACGAGGCTGGGCAGTGGATGGTGCAGCCGGGGGAGTGGCCCCCGGGCGTCCTCGCGCCGTACGCGGTGCCCTATCGGGATCTCGGTCTCCCGGTCGGCGTCGCCGGAAGGATCAGTCTCCCGGACGCCGCGGAAAAGATCATCACCGGCGGCCGGGCCGACTTCGTCAGCATGGCCCGTGCCCTGCACGCCGACCCGGCATGGCCCCGGCGGGTGCTCAGCGGCCGCCGATTCCGCCCCTGCATCGCCTGCAACCATTGCATCGACCGCCTGCACAGCGGCGAGCCGGTGCCGTGCACGGTGAATCCCGACGTGGGCGGATCGACATCTCCACCGGTACGGCACAGCACCTCGCCTCGGACCGTTCTGGTCATCGGGGCGGGACCGGCGGGCCTGGAGTCCGCCCGGCTGCTCGCCGGGCATGGCCACCGCGTCCAGATCATCGAACGGGAGCAGCGGATCGGCGGACACTTCGCCCTCGCCGCGGACCTGAAGGGCCATCCGGAGTACGGCAGGATCCTCGACTGGTACGCCGGTGAACTGGACGACCTCCAGGTCGCCGTCCGGACCGGTGTCGAGGCCGGGCCGGAGCTCATCGCCGAGCTCCGCCCGGACGCCGTGATCGCGGCGACCGGCGGGGATCCGCACGTTCCCGACATCGACGGCGCCGATCTTCCCCATGTGATCGGCCTGCGCGAATGGCTGCGGAGGGGCGGGCGCCCACTGCGGCGGTGCACCATATGGGGAGCGGACCGGGAGGCCATGGCCGTGGCCGACCATCTCGCGGCACAGGGCGGCGAAGTGCTGATCATCGGAGCGGGGAGCGTCCTGGCCCCCGAGGCCGGGCCGCGGGCCCGGGTGCTCCAGATCGCCCGCCTGGAACGGAACCCGCACGTTCACGTTCACCTGGACACTGACGTCCGCCAGATCGGAACCGACCACCTGGCCACGGAGGGACCGGACGGGCCGGCGACGCTCCGGACCGCCGGACCACTTCTGATCTCGCAAGGCGTCCGGCGCTCCCGGGCATTCGGACCGTCCGGCCACCTGGTGGGGGAGGCCGCCGGGGCGGGCCCGTCCATGCACGCGGCCTTGCGAAGTGCCGCGACGGTCGCCGGCCGCATGCTGGACGCGTTCAGCCGGCCTTGACCTGTCCCGAGAGCCGGCGGCCGTTGCCGGTGAGGTAGGCGACGACGGCCTCGCCGGTCATCTCGCGGTGGCGGGCGCGGTGCTCGGGCGCGGTGAGGTCGCGTCCGAACAGGGCGCCGAAGGTGTACTGGTTGGCGATCCGGAAGACGCACAGCGCGCTGATCATCATGTGCACGTCCACGGCGTCGGCATCGGTGACGAAATCACCGGACGCGCGGCCCGCCTCCAGGATCTGCGAGATGAGCCCGGTCACCGGCCCGCCGAGGTTGGTCAGCATCTCGGAACGGCGCAGGTGCTCGGCCTGGTGGATGTTCTCGATACTGACGAGCTTGATGAAGTCGGGGTGGGCGTCGTGGTGGTCGAAGGTCAGCTCGGCCAGCGTGCGGATCGCCTCGACGGGCGCGAGATGCTGGACGTCGATCGTTGACTCGGCCGTCCTGACCTCGGTGTAGGCCTTCTCCAGGACGGCGATGTACAGCTTCTCCTTGGCGCCGAAGTAGTAGTAGATCATCCGCTTGGTGGTGCGCATGAGCGCGGCCATCTCGTCCACCCGGGCGCCGGCGTACCCGTGCCGCGCGAACTCCCGCTGCGCCACCTCCAGGATCTCGGCCCGGGTGCGTTCGGCGTCGCGGCGGCGCCCGTTCGGAGCGGGGGACTGGGACATGTGACTCCTGGAAAGGCTGCGGGACGACCATTCATCCTAAGACGATCGCGATCTACCGCTTGCCTGGTGGCCGTTCTGGTGTGCGTGCTGCGCGGCCAGCCGGACCGGGGCGTTGGGGGCGCCGTAGCCGCGGTAGCCGCCGAGGCGCTGGACGACCTCCAGGAAGACCCGGCCGGTGGTGGCGGTGTAGAAGTGCAGGAACTCGCCGTGCTCGTCGCGGTCGTACAGCAGGCCGAGCCCGCGCAGCAGCCGGTGCCGTTCGGCTCCCAGGTCGTACCGTGCTTCCAGGTCGTCGTAATAGTTGTCTGGAATGGCCAGCTGCGCGGCCCCCGCGTCCCGTAGGCGGCGGACGGTGGCGACGATGTCGCCGCTGGCCAGCGCCACGTGCTGCAAGGCGACATCGGGCACGGCACTGTCGTGCGCTCCGACGTAGGCGACGTTCAGCGCGATCCGGACCGCTCCGTCCTCGGTGGAGACGGCGCGGCTGCGCATGAGCCCGTACGGGTCGGGCAGCTCCAGGCTCTCGTGCGGGCGCAGGCCCAGCACGCCGCGGTAGAACAGCGAGGCCTCGTCGAAGTGGTGCCAGGGCTGGGTCAGCGCGACATGATCGATGTGAGTGATCTCCCCCGTTCCGGCCGCGCGCGGATCCTGGCCGAAGTCGCCGGTCCAGCTGGGATGGCCGGGGTGGGAGGTACGGCAGAAGAACAGCTCGGTGCCGTCCGGGGCGGCCACCGCGTCCAGCGGCGCGTCCTCGGGTGCCCGCAGCCGTGGCAGGACGGGCGCGAGCAGCGCTTCGGCGCGCTTGACGGAGGCGGCCGGGTCTGGTGACTCCAGCCCGATGGCCCCGAGGACGGGGCCGTCCTGGCTCTCCGGGCTTCCGGTGTTGAGCAGGATGCACGCCCCGTTCTGCCTCCAGAGCTCGACGGGCTTGTGCGCGTGCACTCCCGTACGAGCGAAGCCGAGCGCGGTCAGCAGGCCGCCCAGGTCCCCGGTGTCGGGTGTGGCGAGTTCGGCGAACGCGAAACCGGTCGGAACGACAGGAGGGGGCGCCTTGGAGAGGCCCACTGGAGCGGTGTCGCGGTCGAGCCGCTCATCGACCGCCTCTTCCAAGGCGATCAGGGAGCGCATGGCGTCCTGGGCGGTGCGCATGGACGCGGCCTGGCGGAAGACGTCGTTGAACACCTCCAGCGACAGCGGCCCGTCGTAGCCGGTGCGCAGGACGTGCGCGGTGAAGGCGGGCAGGTCGAAGTCGCCCTGGCCGGGGAAGCAGCGGTAGTGGCGGCTCCAGTACAGGACGTCCATGGGCAGCGCGGGCGCGTCGGCGAGCTGGAGGAAGAAGATCTTCTCGGCCGGGATCGTCTCGATCGGGTACGGGTCGCTGCCCTTGGCCAGGATGTGGAAGCTGTCCAGGCACACCCCCAGGTTCGGGTGGTCGGCCATCCGGACGATCCGCCACGCGTGCCGGTAGTCGGACACGTGCCGGCCCCACGCGAGCGCCTCATAGGCGACCCGGATCCCGCGCTCGGCGGCACGCTCCGCCAAGGCACGCAGTTGCCCGGCCGCCAGTGCGTCATCGTCCACCGCATCGGGGGAGACACTGGAGCAGACCAGCAGGCGATCGACGCCCAGCCGCTCCATCACCGCGAACTTGTGCTCGGCACGCCGCAGGTTGCGCGCCAGCGGGCCGGCCGGCACCGCCTCGAAATCGCGGAACGGCTGATAGAGATCGATCTCCAGGCCGAGATCGGCGGCCCTGCTCCGCACCTCTTCGGGGCTCATCGGGCTGGTGACCAGGTCGTTCTCGAACAGCTCGACACCATCGAAACCCGCGGCGGCGGCCGCGGTGAGCTTGTCGGCCAGCGCGCCGCTCAACGACACCGTGGCGATGGACCTGCGCATATTCCGAACGCCTCCACTAATGGACGAACTAGTACGTTAGCTTAACCCGCCCGCTGAGCGGAGGGGGAGAGCGCGCGATTGGGCGCCCACTTGGTGCCGCCCGGACTTGAGGCCCCTGGGCCGCCGGCGGAGGAAGGCGCGGCCGCGCTCCGTTGCTCGCGGCTGCCCGCGCTCGCGGTCCCGCGCCGGGCGATCGACGTCGGCTATTCCAAGATACGCATTTATGCGTTACTGTCCCCGATGTGACCTTCGTTACGCCGAGCTGGGTTCGGGGGAGCGGCTGGACGGTCGCGATGGCGTCGCTACGGCCCTGGAGAGTTGCTTCGGGGCTCCGTCACGACAGGTGGAGACAGCCCATGCGTAAGTTCTGTGCACTCCTGGTTATGGCCGCGGTCCTGGTGATGTCGGCGGCATGTGGCAACAAGCCCGTGTCCACGGCGAAGGCCGTCGCTTTCAACACTCTCGACGAACTCGTGGCGGCCGCCAAGAAAGAGGGGCGCGTCCTTCTCTACACGGACATGCTCCCTGCTGATAACAAGAGGCTTCAGGCGGCCTGGAGCAAGGCGTATCCGGACATCGACCTCCAGATCAAGGCGATCAGCGGTACGGACCTGCTGACCCGCTTCGAGAGTGAGAACGAGTCGAACGCTCCGTCCGCCGACGTCGTCTCCTCCGCGCAGCCGGACTACTACGCGGACGCGTCGAAGCGCGGACTCATCACGCCGCTGCGGGAGACCGGCGTCCTCAAGCTGGTCCCGGACTACCCGAAGAAGTACCTGTTCGACGACCTCAAGACCGCGCTGATCCAGGCCGTGCCCTCCGGGTTCATCTACAACACCCAGCAGGTTCCGGCGGGCAAGGCGCCGCGCGACTGGCCGGACCTGCTGGACCCGTTCTGGAAGGGAAAGGTGCTCTCCGACGACAAGGACGACGCCTCCGACATCAACACGCTCATCACGCTGGCCCGGCTGCGCAAGGCGTACGGCGCGGAGTTCCTGGGGCGGTTGAGGGCTCAGCTCGGCCCCGCGCAGGGCGGCTTCCAGCCGATGCAGGCGGCCGTCGGGGCCGGCGAGGGCGCCGCGGCCATCCAGAGCCTGGAGTTCGTCGTCTCCGACATGAAGAAGGAGGGCGCGCCGGTCGAGTTCGTGCCGGTCTCCCACGTGCAGTGGGCCGTCCACGGTTTCGGGGTCTCGGACCGCGCCTCCCATCCCGCGGCGGCCCGGCTGCTGGCGCAGTTCCTGCTGACGCCGGAAGGGGCGAAGTCGGTGAGCTCCTCGGTCGGCGAGTACGGCCCGTACGACGACATCCCGGAGACGTTCGTCCCGGTGACGCTCACGGAGATCAAGCAGGCTCGCGAGGACGCCAAGGAGATCCTCGCGGCTTTCAAGGAGTAGGCGGCGGGCTCGGTCCGCCGAGCCGCCGTCACCCGGACCGGGCCCCGTTCGCGGCGGCAAGCGAACGGCCATCCACAGCCACTAACGAAGAAATGCGTTAGATCCGTGGCGGACGGCGCGGATCACATCACGGAAGGCAGCCCACGATGACGAACCAGGCGGAAGCCGCCGAGAGCGCTAGGCAGTCGGTCTTCGACCCCCTCGACCCCGACTTCATCGCGGATCCCCACCGCGTCCTGGGCGACGTCCGGACGAGCTGTCCGGTCGCCTACTCCGACCGGTTCGGCGGGTTCTGGGCGCTCACCCGGCGGCGTGATGTCGTCGAGGCCGCGAAGCGCCACGACGTGTTCATCAACTCCGTGCTCCACATCATCTCCGGCCGTACCGGAGCCCCCGCCCACACCCGCCCGCTGATGCACTCCGACCAGCCCGAGCACACCTGGTTCCGGGCGGCGATGATGCCCGTGCTCGGCGGTCCGATCGGGCCGGAGATCGAGCCCGACCTGCGCGCCGAGGCCGAGCGTCTGGTCGCGGTGATGGCGGGCCGGGCCGAGGTCGACCTGGTCCGGGACTTCTGCGGGCCGCTGATGGCCTTCGCCATCACGAGGATCTTCGGTATGGAGGACGTCGATCCGGCGGAGTTCGACCGGTGGAACCGGCAGTACGTGGACGGCGGGCAGGACGACGATCGTGAAGCCGTGCTGGAGGCGCATGAGCACCTCGTCGCCATCGCCGAGGCGCTGCTGGCGGACCGGCGCGCACATCCCCGGGACCCCTCCCGCGACCTCGCCACCGCCCTGATCCGGGCCCGGACGCCCGACGGCGACCCGCTGGATCCCCAGAAGATCGTCGGAGCCGTCAGGCAACCCTTCCTGATCGTCTGGCTCGCGACCTCCCACAGCCTCGGGAACATGCTGCAGCGGCTCCTGGTCGACCGCGGCCTTCAGGAGACCCTGCGAGAGCGCCCGGAACTGATCGACGCCTCGGTGGACGAGTTCCTGCGGCTGGACATGCCGCAGCTCGGGTTCGGCCGCACACCGGCGCACGACGTCGAGTTCGCCGGCGTGCGCATGCGGAAGGACGAACCGGTCGCGCTGGTGTTCCCCGCGGCGAACCGCGACCCCGAGGTCTTCGAGGACCCCGACGAGTTCCGGATCGGCCGTTCACCGAACCCGCACCTCGCCTTCGGAGCCGGGGTGCATTCCTGCCCGGGGAAGGGGATCGGCCGCAACCTGATCCTGATCGCCCTGGAGTCGATCATCAACGGGACCGCCGGCATGGAGCCGTGCGGTGAGATCGTCCAGGAGACCTGGCCGTTCCGCGCGCCGCGGACGCTCCCGGCCCGGCTCGTGGGCCAGCCCGGCCTGGCCGGCGGTGTCCACGGAGACGTGGCGTGACCTCGCTGCCGATGGGGGGCGGCCGGGTCCGCCGCACGCTCAGGGACGCTCCCCGGGGGATGAGCCCGTTCTCCGCGTTCAGCCTGCTGCTCGCCGCGGCGGTGATCCTGCTGACCCTCGTGTCGCTGGGCATGGTCGTCCTCAAGCTCTTCATCGTCGACGGCGCCTTCACCATCGAGCCGATCCGGCACACCCTGACGCGACCGGACCTGGTCTCGACCATCGGCTCCACGCTGAGCATCGTCATCGCCAGCACGGTCATCGCCGTCGCGATCGGGGGCGGCCTGGCATGGCTCAACGAGCGGACCGACGCGCGCATGGGGCTGCTCTCGGACCTGCTGCCGATGATCCCCTTCCTGGTGCCGCCGGTCGCGGGATCGATGGGCTGGATGATGCTGCTCGCTCCCAAGGCGGGCTACCTCAACAACGCCTGGTGGTGGCTGCTCGAACGGTTCGGCGTTCACACCCGGGCGCCGCTGATGGACATCTACACCTGGCACGGCATGGTCTTCGTCTTCTCCATCTACGGCGTCGCGTTCACCTACATGATGATCGCGCCGGCGCTGCGGACGCTCGACTCGAGCCTTGAGGAGCAGAGCCGGGTCAGCGGCGCCGGCGGGCTGAAGACCATGGTGCGCGTGACGCTGCCGGCGGTCATGCCCGCCGTGGTCGCCGGTGCGCTGCTGTGGATCTGGATCGCGCTGGTCACCGTCGACATCCCGATGGTGATCGGCACCCCGGCGGACATCCCGATGCTCTCGACCGAGCTCGTCTCGGCCCTCCGGCAGACCTTCCCGGTCGACCGGGCACTCGCGGTGGGCCTGTCGAGCATCATCGCGGTGATCGTGATGGCCGTGTGGCTCGTCCACCACCGCGTGATGCACAACCAGCGGAACTCGACCGTGGGCTCCAAGGGCAGCCGCACCGTTCCGGTGAAGCTGGGGCGCTGGCGCGGCCCGGTGCGCATCGCGATGCTGGGCTACATGGGCCTGACCACGGTGCTTCCCTTCGGGGCCTTGATCGTGGTCGCGGTGACGGGGAGCTGGCGACCGACGATCCACTGGAGCAACGCGAGCCTGGACCGCTTCAAGGAGCTGCTGTCCAACCCGGCGACGGCGGCCGGACTGCGCAACAGCCTGGTCCTGGCGCTGGTGGCCGCGACCCTGGTCGTACTGGTCACCTGCGTCCTCTCGCTCTACGTGCACCGCGCCGGCCGCGTGACCGGCGGCGTCATCGACGCCGGGCTGAAGCTGCCCGGAGCCTTGGGCGCGCCCGTCCTGGTCGTGGGCATCCTGCTCACGTTCTCGGGAGCGCCGTTCTGGTACGCCGGGACCCTCACGATCCTGTTCCTCGGCTATGTCCTGCTGTGCGTTCCGAACGCGTCGATCGCATCGGACGCCGCGGTCGCCGGGGTCGGAGACGAGCTAATGGAGGCGTCCTCGATCGCCGGAGCGGGCGAGCTGCGCACGTTCCGGCGGGTCGTGCTCCCGCTGCTCGTCCCGGGCATGGTGGGCGCCTGGGCGATCGTCTTCGTCCGGGTGATGGCCGATGTGACCGTCTCCTCGCTGCTGGCCGGCGTCGGTAACCCCGTGATCGGCTTCCAGCTGGTCGACGCGCAGCAGAGCGGAACGCCGGCTGACGTCGCGGCGCTGGCCGCGGTGCTCACGCTCATCTCGGCGGGGACCCTGTTCCTCGCCGTCCTGTACGGCCGCCGTAAATCCCGCTGGACCGCCGGTGCGACCCGCGGCTAGATCACTTTTCCTGACGCAGACCCCCAGGACAGGAGTTCCCATGTCGCTGATGAAGTCGCCAGACCGGCCGGACGCGGCAGCAGAGGCATCCGAGCGCGACCACGCGGTGCTCACCGTCGGCGACGTGCACAAGCACTTCCGCCGGGCGAACGGCCAGGACGTCCCCGCCGTCGACGGCGTCTCGCTGGAGGTGCGGGCCGGCGAGTGCCTCGTGCTCCTCGGGCCGAGCGGCTGCGGCAAGACGACACTGCTGCGCTCCATCGCCGGCCTCGAGCATCCCGACAGCGGGCGGATCGAGGTCGAGGGGCGGCCGGTGTTCTGCTCCCGCGACAGGATCAACCGCTCGCCGCAGCAGCGCAGGCTGAGCATGGTGTTCCAGTCCTACGCGCTGTGGCCCAACATGTCCGTCTTCGACAACATCGCCTATCCGCTGCGGCAGCGAGGGTTCAAGCGGGCCCAGCTCAAGGCGGAGGTTCGGCGCGCGGGCGAGCTGGTCGGCCTCGACGAGATCCTGCGCTCCTATCCCAACCACATCAGCGGTGGCCAGCAGCAGCGCGTCGCCCTCGCGCGCGCTCTGGTGTCCGGCGACTCGCTGGTGCTCTTCGACGAGCCGCTGTCCAATGTGGACGCCAAGGTGCGCCAGGAGTTGCGCATCGAACTGAAGGGGCTGCAGCACAAGCTGGGCTTCGGCGCGGTGTACGTGACCCACGACCAGGAAGAGGCGATGGAGCTCGGCCACCGGATCGCCGTCCTGGAGCACGGCAAGATCGCTCAGATGGCGGGGCCCGAGGAACTCTACTCCCGGCCCGTGTCGCGCTATGTGGCCACCTTCGTCGGTTCCACGAACGAGATCGAGGGCACGGTGGAGTCGGTCGATGCCGACGGCGCCGTGCTGTCGACAGCGCTGGGCAAGGTGGTCGGTGCCCGGGTCGGCCCTGATGTCACGGCCGGCGGCAAGGCGGTGGCCATCTTCCGCCCAGAGGCCGGCCGGGTCCGGGCCGAACGGCCGGACGGCCCGAACGCCTGGGAGGCGCGCCGGCGCGACAGGTTGTTCTCGGGCACGCACAGCGAGTACGTCGTCACCCATGAGCGGGTCGCCTACCGGGTGTGGTCGGACGGAGCGCCCGTGCCCGCGGAGGGCGAGATGGGCTGGCTCACGGTCCCGCCTTCGGACGTGCACATCTTCCGTCCCTGAACGCCGCCCGCCGCCGGCGTGCCGCGGTGAAGTCGCGGCACGCCTTCCAACTAACGAATAGATGCGTTACTGTGGACGGAAAGGAGGCTGATGATCATGCTGGTGTGCCTGTCACCCAACGGCCGGGCCTGCTCGACCGGGCAGGAGGCCGCGACCGAGCTGCTCGTCGGTACCATCCGCGGCGTCCTCCACTTCACCCGCGACGCCCTCGGGCGGCCGTGGCGGGAGGCGCGCAGATCTCTGGAGCAGGTCCATGTCAGCTCCATCGCGCACGACCCCGGGACCGGCCTGATCCTGGTGGGCGGCCACGGCCGGGGCGGCCTGTGGGCCAGCCGTGACGGCGGAACGACGTGGGCCGAGTCGATGTCGGGAATCGAGGAACGCCACGTCTTCCACGTGGCGATCCAGCCCCGGCCGGACGGCCCCGTCTGCTTCGCGGGCGTCGAGCCGGCCGGGCTGTACCGAAGTGACGATCTCGGTGCGACCTGGTCGGAGCTGCCCGCCCTCAGGCAGGTGCCGGGGACCGACAAGTGGACCTTCCCGCCGCCCCCTCACCTGGCGCACGCGAAGAACGTGTCGTGGCACCACGCGGACCCCGACACCTTCTACGTGTGCGTCGAGCAGGGCGCGCTGCTGCGCACGCGCGACGGCGGCGCCTCCTTCACCGAGATCGACTCGTACGAGAAGGAGACCGACCTCTGGTACCGCGACGTCCACCGCGTCGTCATCCGTGAGGACGACCCGGCCCGGCTCTTCCTGGTCGGCGGCGAGGGGATCTACCGCTCCCTCGACGAGGGCGGGACCTGGGAGCACGTCCAGACCCGGTTCGACCGGCTGGGCTACCCCGACGCGCTCGTCCTGGACCCGGACGATCAGTCCACCGTCTATGCCGCGGGTGCCGGCGACCCGCCGCGCACCTGGGCCGAACGGCAGCTGGGCACCGCGCACGCCGGGGTGATCCGCAGTCACGACTTCGGGGAGACCTGGCACGAGGCGGTCGGTGGGCTGCCCGAGGACGTCCGGGGGAACTTCGAGGCGATGTCTCTGCACGGGCACCGGGGCGACGCCGAGCTCTTCCTCGGCACGGCGACGGGCGAGGTCTACCACAGCATGGACCGTGCCGAGAGCTGGGCGGAGGTGGCCACCGGCCTGCCCCCGATCTCCAAGGTCCACCACTACCGCTGGTTCCTCGGCCCCGAGGAGCGTCGGCGCATCGAGGAACTGGCCGCCGGTGGCCACTGACCAGGCGATCCATCCGAACAGATCGGACGAGGAACACCATGACGACGAACGCAGTCCGTTCCACCGCGCTCGCTGACGAGCGCCCGATGCCGGCGGTGCTCGGCAGCCGTGACGAGGCGCTCGCCGCCGCGCGCCGCGTGAAGGAGAAGGTCGCGGCGCGCGTCGACGAGGCCGAGTCGATCCGGACGGTTCCCGCCGAGACCATCGCCGAGCTGACCGAGGCGGGTCTCTTCGGTGTGGTGACCCCCAAGCGCTACGGCGGGTCCGAGCTGGGCTTCGCCACCCTGTTCGAGGTCCAGGCCGAGCTCGCCTCCGCGTGCGCGTCGACCGGCTGGGTCTTCGGCGTCCTCGCCGGCCACACCTGGCTGGCGTCGCTCTTCCCCGAACGGGCGCAGGACGACGTCTTCGCCGACCCGCGAAGCCTCATCGCCTCCCTGATCCGCCTTGGCGGGGAGCCGCCGGAGCGGGTCCCGGGCGGCTTCCGGTGGCGCGGTGGCACGGGGCGGTTCTGCAGCGGCATCGACCACTCCGACTGGGTCCTGGTCGGTGGCCAGGTCACCGAGGCCGACGGGTCGGCCGAGCCGTGGTACTTCCTGATCCCGCGCGGCGACGTCGAGGTCGTCGACGACTGGCACACCGTGGGCCTGCGGGGGACGGGCAGCAAGTCGCTCGTCGTGAAGGACGCCTTCATCCCCGAGTACCGCGCCGTCAGGTTCGCCGAGCTGGGCTCCGGGAACGCACCCGGCGCGGCCGTCCATGAAGGCGGGCTCTACCGCCAGGCGTACGACACGGTGTGGCCGTTCTCGCTCGCCGGCGCGGCGGTCGGCGCCGCCCGCGGGGCCCTCGAGGTCTTCACCGCCAAGACGAGGCAGCGGCTCTCCGGGCTGCCTCCGGTCGCCCAGGCGGCCAACGGGACCGCACTGGCACGGATCGGGCACGCGGCGTCGCAGATCGATGCGGCGACGCTCCTTCTGCTGCACAACGCGGAGGACGCCGACCGGTCTCCGGCCGAGCCGATCTTCGACGATCTCGACAAGGCGCGCCGTCACCGCGACCTGGCCTACGCCGTGCAGCAGGTGCGGGCGGCCGTGAACACCCTCTACGAGGCGAGCGGCGGCAGCGGCGTCTACAGCTCGGAGCCCATGCAGCGCTGGTGGCGCGATGTCAACACCGCGGCGGAACACGTGGCGTTCACGTGGGACCTGGCCTCGGTCGCCTTCGGCCGGGCGCTCGTGGGCCTGGAGCAGGCCGAGGGGCCCCGCCCGGGGCCCGGGGTGGCGCGCCGCTGAATCCCGGCGCGATCCGGCGGATCCGAGAGAGGCGTCCGGTCCCCGAACGGGACCGGACGCCTCTCAGCGCTCGGGTACGGGCCCGCTCCGGGCCGCCCGCGCCGGGCGAGCGGCCTCCCCGGACCCGGCCGCCTGCTCGCCGTCCCCCTCACCGGCGCGGCGGGCCGCCCGGTTCCTGGCCTTGGCCCGGCGCCGGGCGATGCGCTGCGCCTCGTCGACCCACGCGAGCTTGGCCTCGGTGATCGCGATGGAGTACTGGATGGCGAGCTGGCGGCCGTACACCGTATCGTCCGAGTCGGCCGGCTTGCCGTACTCCTCGGTCAGGACGCGCAAGGACATCTTCTGGTGCGCGAGCGCCTCGCTCCACTGGCTGCGCGCCCCGTCGAGGTAGGTGTTGATCGACTCTTCGGGGAACAGGTCGGAGGTCCAGACCCGCAGCGCGAACTCGTCCTTCATCTTGGTGACGTCGAGCGGCGACGTCAGCCAGGCCTCCAGGGATTCCAGGCCCTTCTCGGTGATGCTGTAGAGCCGCCGCTGCGGTCCGGAGCGGCCGGGTGCCATCCGGCCGGCGACGAACCCCTCCTTCTCCAGGTTGCGCAGCTCACGGTAGATCTGCGTGTCGTACGCGTGCCAGCCATGGCCCACCGACCCGTGGAACCGCCCCTTGAGGTCGTATCCGCTGGCGGTGTTGCGGCTCAGCAGCTGCAGGATGGCGTGCCCGAGGATGGTCGGCTCCCAGGGATCCTTGCTTCTCGGCATCGCAAGCCTTTCGTTACTTGCCTTGGAGTGGTCAGCGTATACGCACTTGTGCTGTAGTCGCGCGCTCCACAGCTGCGTCAATGTCTCACCCAATGGTTGACGTCTCCGGGCAAACTAGTGCATTATTTCGTTACCTGCGACCGAGGAGATGCGCATGGAGCCGCACGAGCAGACGGTGCGCGAACAAGGGGCACGCGCTGAACCGGCCTCCGGCACGCTCGACCCGCGCGGCTTCCGCAGCATCATGGGGAGCTTTCCCAGTGGGATCACTGTGGTGAGCACCCTCGATGGCGGCGTGCCGCGCGGGGCGACGGTGACGGCGTTCGCATCGATCTCCCTGACGCCCCCGATCGTCATGGTGAGCCTCGACCGGGAGTCGCGCACGCTCGCCTCGATCCGCCGCCACGGCGCCTTCGCGGTGCACGTCCTCGACGCCGCGTCCAGCGACGTCTCCGCGCGCTTCGCCGCCCGAGGAAGCGACTTCGACGGGGTGGAATGGACTCGATCCCGCCTCGCCCGGGGTGTCCCGGTGCTCCAGGAGCACTGCGTGGCCCATGCCGAGTGCCTGGTCCACGACCTGCACGAGGTCGGCGACCACGAACTCGCGTTCGGCCTGGTCGTCGCCGGCGGAGTCACCGAGTCCCCGCCCCTGGTCTACCACCGCAGCCGCTATCACGAGTGGCCGACCGGAGCAGCGACGCAGCGTGTCGCCGGTTGAGCCGTTCACTACCCGAAGGAATCGCCATGGGATCCAGCTCAGGCCGTCTCTCCGCGCTGTTCCACCCCGGCAACATCGTCGTCGTCGGGGCATCCGACAGAGGCCCGACCGCACGACAGCACGCCGACCTGGTCAGGACCGGCTACAGCGGGGCGGTCCACCCGATCAACCCCCGGCGGGAGCAGGTTTGGGGCGGCCCCTGCCACGCGGATTTCGACGCTCTTCCCGAGCGGCCCGACCACGTCATCTTGAGCGTTCCCGCGGGGGCGGTACCGGACGCCCTCGGTGCCGCGATCGCGGCCGGTGCCCGCAGCGTCGCCATTCACGCGGCCGGCTTCGGTGAGGGCGGTGATGCCGAGGGGCGGGCCCTGGCAGCGCGGATCCGCGCGATCGCCGGCGGCGGCGACGTACCGGTGACGGGCGGGAGCTTCGGCGGGTTCTATCGCGAGTCCTCGCGGGTCATGACGCTCAGCCTCTCCCGGGTAGCGGAGGGCAAGGGCAGCCCTGTCGCCCTGGTGGGCCAGAGCGGCGGCGTCCTGATGTTCACCTATGAGGCCCTGATGGACCGGGCCATCCGCCCCACGACCGTGGTCGCCTCCGGCGGTGAGCTGCTCGTCGGCTCGGCCGACTTCGTGGCCGAGCTGGTCGAGGACGAGCAGACCAGGGTGATCGCCTGCTTCGTCGAGTCGATCAAGGACATCGACCTCTTCGGCCGGGCGGCCGAGCGGGCGCGCGAGCTCGGCAAGCACCTGGTCGTCCTGAAGGTCGGCGCCTCGCCGGAGGGCCGCGCCGCGGCGATGGCGCACACCGGCTCCGTCGTCGGTTCCCTCGACGCCTTCGAAGCGCTCGCCGCCGAGCTCGGCGTCGTGGTGGTGCACTCCGTGGACGAATTCGTCGACGCGATCGAGCTGCTGCTGCGGACCGGGGGCCTGCCCGGACCGAGGCTCGGCGTCATCAGCCATTCGGGAGGGCTGAAGGACCTGGTCATGGACTACGCGTCCCGGCTCGCGATCACCTTCCCCACGCTGGAGGACGCGACGCTGGAGAAGGTCGCGGAACTCCTCGGCACCGGATCCTCGGTGGGCAATCCGCTCGACACCGGCTTCCCCGGTCTCACCAACCCCGACCTCTACCGGCAGTGCGTGGAGGCCGTGGCGGCCGACCCGAACGTCGACGTCGTCCTGGTCCAGGAGGAACTTCCCCGCAGCACCGCGAAGCCGCGCGAGGAGAAGTACCTGCGCCAGCTCTCCGAGCAGGCGACCGGCGGCGCGCTCGGCAAGCCGGTCGGCACCATGTCGCTGGTCTCCTACAGCCTCACCGACCACGCGCGCGCCGTGCGCGACGAGCTGGACGGCATCTTCGTCCTGCAGGAGGCGAGCCGCGCCCTGTCGGTGATCACCAAGGCCGGGCGCGCCGCGACGCCCGCGAAGCGCGCCGAGCGGAGGGCACCGCGGGGCGACCTCGCCGCGGTACGGGCCGGACTGCAGGAGCAGC
This sequence comes from Spirillospora sp. NPDC029432, assembly GCF_040703975.1. Classification (NCBI taxonomy): domain Bacteria; kingdom Bacillati; phylum Actinomycetota; class Actinomycetes; order Streptosporangiales; family Thermomonosporaceae; genus Spirillospora; species Spirillospora sp. NPDC029432. Next base: position 108,638 of record NZ_JBEZWH010000020.1, on the reverse strand, counting down.
GGCGGCCCGGCGTGCCGGTCGCGCTCTCCGAGCACGACTCCAAGGCGCTGCTGGCGTCGTACGGGCTCCCCGTCACCACCGACAGGCTCGCACGGTCCGTGGACGACGCGGTGAAGGCGGCCGACGAGATCGGCTATCCGGTCGTGCTCAAGGTCAGCGGGGCCGCCATGAGCCACAAGTCGGAGATCGGGGGCGTCCTGCTCGACCTGCGCGACGCGGACGATGTCCGGGCCGGCTTCGCCGAGCTGGAGGGGGCGTTCGCCCGGGCCGTTCCGGGAGCGCCGGTCGAGGTGCTGGTCAGCGAGTTCGTCTCCGGCGGCACCGAGCTGGTCCTGGGCCTCAGCCGTGACCAGGAGGTCGGTCCCGTCGTGGCCGTCGGATCCGGCGGTATCGCGGTCGAGCTCCTCGACGACGTGGCCGTCGGCCTGCCGCCCTTCGACGAGTCGACCGCGGCGGACCTGCTGGCTCGCACGACGGCGGGGCGCCTCATCGGCGGCTACCGCAACCTCGTACGCGATGCCGGCGCCGCCCATCGCGCGACGATCGCCCTCGGCGACCTGGCGCTGGACCTCGGCGACCTGATCGAGGCGGTCGACATCAACCCGTTCGTGGTCACCGGGACCCGGGGGCTCGCACTCGACGCCCTCGTGGTGCTCCGCCCCGCGGCCGAGACGGTCGCGCCGGCGGCGCGCTGAGGTGAGGAGGGACATGAGGAGCGACATGAGGAGGGACATGGGGCGAGACATGAGGAGGGACATGAGCGGAGACATGGAGACCGCGACCGTGGTGCGGGCCGAGATCGTCGATGGCGTCGGGCATCTGATGCTCGACCTTCCGGAGCGCCGCAACGCGATGACCCAGGAGCTGGTCGACGCGGCGATCTCCGCCCATGACGCGTTCGCCGCTGAGGGCGTGAAGGTCGGCCTGCTCTCCGCGAACGGGCCGGTGTTCTCCGCGGGCGGGGACATCAAGGCGCCGCGGATCCCGGGCGTGCCGCCCGCCGGGGTACGCCTCATCGACACCTTCGACCGGTCGCCGATCCTCTGGGTGGCCGCGGTGCACGCGCCCGCGTTCGGCGCGGCGCTGCAGCTGCTGACCACCTGCCCGACGGTCGTCATGTCCGAGGACGCCTGGTTCTGCGTGCCGGAACTGCGGCACAACCGCTACCCGCGGCCGGTCGTGGCGGCGCTGGCCGAGGTGATCGGTCCGCGCCGGGCGTTCCGGATGGCGACGACGGGAGAGAAGATGCCCGCCGCGGAGGCCCTGCGCATCGGGCTGGTCGAGCACGTCGTGCCGGCCGCGTCCTTGATGGACGGCGCCTGGGAGCGGGCGCGAGCGCTCGCCTCGGTCGACGAGTCCGTGGCGGACGCGCTCACCCTCGCTCGCCAGGGGTGGGGGAGCCGATTGGGCACCCGGGCACCGCTCGATTCCCCGGCCGGGTGAGCCGCCCGGCCCATTCCGACCAGCCGGCGCCGGCGCACACCGCGCAGCCCGAGCACGCCGAACCACCAGAGAAGGAGAACGGCCGATGACCGAGAAGATCCAACTCGACAAGCGGTATGACGAGCAGGTCGCCGTCATCACCCTGAACCGTCCCGAGAAGCACAACGCCTTCGACGGCGACATCCTGGACGGATACATCGCGGCCCTGGACGAGGTCCGCGACGACGACCGCATCCAGATCGTCCTCACCCAGGCGAACGGCCCGTCCTTCGCGTCGGGAATGGACCTGCACTACCTGCGCGATTTCCGTGCGTCGTACCGGCCGCTCTACGACTGGGGCCGGATGAAGACGCCGGCGCGGATGTCGGTGGCCCTGCTGGACTACCCCAAGGTCACGGTCGCGGCCGTGCACGGCTACTGCCTCGGCGGCGGCTTCTCGCTGATGATGGCGCACGACGTCGTGGTCATCGCCGACGACGCTCAGATCGGGATGCCGGAGGTCCTGCGGGGCAGCTTCGGGCAGGGCGTCACCGCCCAGATCATCAAGGAGGGCATCCCCCGGAAGAAGGCGGTCCTGCTCCAGCTCCTCGGCCGCAACCTGACCGGGGCCGAGGCGGAGAGGCTCGGTCTCGCCACGCTGTCCGTCCCCCGGGAGGACGTGCAGGCCGAGGCCCACCGGATCGCGGTCGAGCTCGGCACCCGCAACCCCTCCGTCCTGGCGCACGCCAAGATCGCGATGAACCTCGACGAGAACCTGCCGCGCGTGCACGCCATGTGGTCCGACGACATGGTGGCCGCCCGGATGCGGATGTCGGTGGATCCGCTGGGCGACGTCGACGGCTACCTGAAGTCCCAGAAGGGCGGCACGAACAAGGACTACGTGCGCAAGTGACGCACGAGCGGCCGAGTTCGGGAACCGGTCACCGCGGGGCGCGCCCGATCGGAGGAACGGCATGACGAGATTGCGGCTGAGCGCCTGCCTGTCGAGAGGCCCGGTCACCGAGCCCCTGGCGTCCATCAGCCCCGAGGGGGTCGAGTGGAACCTCAGTTACGTGCACCCCTCGGAGATGTTCTGGCGGCAGCTGAAGTTCGGCGACTTCGACGTCTCGGAGATGTCGCTGTCCACCCTGTTCATCCAGTGGCGGCAGGGCGTGCGGGACTGGCTGGCCCTGCCGGTCTTCACGATGCGGCGCTTCTTCCATACCGGGATCGTGGTGCGCGAGGACAGCGGCATCACCGCACCCGCCGAGCTGCGCGGCGCCCGCGTCGGCGTCCCCGAGTACCAGCAGACCTCGGCGGTCTGGTCGCGCGCCGCGCTGCAGCACGAGTTCGGCGTCGCGCCCTCCGAGATCGAGTGGTTCATGGAGCGGCCACCGGTGCTGAGCCATGGCGGGGCGACCGGGTTCACGGCGCCCCCGGAGATCTCGCTGACCCGGCTCGACGGCGGCGACACCCTCGCGGCCATGTTCGGACGCGGCGAGCTCGACGCCTCGCTGGTCCACCTGACCGGCACCAACCTGGTCGACCGGGGGACGGGTCCCGGCGCCCGTGACGCACGGGTGCGTCCGCTCTTCGCGGACCCCCGGGCGGAGGGGCTCCGTTACCTGAGCAGCACGGGACTGCTGCCGGTGAACCACTGTGTGGTGGTGCGCCGGACGCTGGCGGAGGAGCACCCGTGGCTGGTGCTCAACATCTACTCGGCTTTTCTGAAGGCGAAGGAATCGGTACTGCGGAGGACCGGCGAGTTCGTCGACCTCTACGGCCGGACGGGCCTGGTGGCGCCCGAGGCCGCCGACGCCGTCGCCCGCCTCGATCCGCTCCCGTACGGGTTCGCGTCCCAGCGCACCGTCCTCGACGCTCTGGCCGGGTTCGTCCATGAGCAGGGGCTGGCCGACGAGCCGATCGACGCGGCCGAGGTCTTCGCCGAGCAGACCCTGGGACTCTGAGTCAGGGGCCACTCCGGGCTTGGATCCACCGACCCGCCGGTGGATCCAAGCCCTGCTCGCGTGCCGCGGCCTCCCGGACGCCGGTCTACGCGTGCGCCCGGAAGAACGCGAGCAGCTCGGAGTTGAACTCGCCGGGACGCTCCCACTGAGGCGAGTGACCGCACTCGCGGAGGATCGCGATCCGCGCGTCCCGGAACAGCGGCGCCAGCCGCCGCAGTACCGGTGGCGGGGTGAACCCGTCGGCGTCGCCGCCGAGCAGCAGCACCGGCGCCGGGATCGTCGCCAGGTCGGCGGCGTCGATCCCGGCCGCCGGAGCCGCCAGGCCGGCCGGATGCTCGTTGCCCAGGCCGATCCAGCGCAGCACGCCTTCGGGATCGCTGCTGCGGTAGGAGGCGCCGAGCTCGGTGAACCAGGTCGGCAGGGAGGTGAACCCCGGGGGCATCAGCGGAGGGGCGTCAGGGACACGGCTCGGCAGCCGTACGCCGCCGCTGCTCGCTATCAAGGCGAGCGTGGCGACCGACGAGGGCGCGGTGAGGGCCAGCTCGGCCGCGACACGACCACCCTGCGCGACGCCCACGACATGGGCCCGCCGGACGCCGAGCTCGTCCAGCAGCGCCGCGCAGTCGGAGACGGACGGGTCGGCGCCGTCGGAGGCCAGCTGCACCGACCTGCCGTGGGTCCGGCGGTCGAAGGCGATGACGCGGTAGCCGGCCGCGGCGAGCGGGCCGAACTGGTAGGACCAGTGCGGAACGGAGCCGACGGCGGAGTGCAGCAGGACGACCGCCTCGCCCGGGCCCTCGGTGTCGGCGACCCACAGCCGCGCGCCCGGGACTTCGACGTACCGCCCGTCCGGGAGGGCGGGCGGCGGGGGAGACGCGGTCACGGCGCGCTCACGCCGGTTCCGGTGCCGCCGCCACCACTAACGACTGCGTTCGCTACTCGGGCGGTCATCGGGCCGGTGCTCCGTCGGGGAGAGGAGCGAGGCCGTAGATCCCGACGGTGCCCTCGCCGGCGCGCAGACGTTCGATGATCCGGCGCTCCGCGCGCTCGCGGTCGAGGCCGTTGGCGAGCGCCTCCGGCACGTCGTCCGACGGGATGACGACCACGCCGTCATCGTCTCCCACCACCAGGTCTCCGCGATGGACCACGGCGTCACCGATCAGCACCGGTCGCCCCAGGGCCCCGGCCAGCGCCGGGTTCTTGGTGGTTCCGCGGACGCAGACACGCTCACTGAAGACGGCGAAGCCGAGTTCGGCCATGCGGGCGGTGTCGCGGACGCCGCCGTCGATCACCATCCCCTGGATGCCGCGGGCGAGGGCGGCCTCCGCCATGACCTCCCCGAAGTAGCCGTGCTCGGCCCCGGCGCCGACGCTGACGACGAGGACATCGCCCGGCGCCGCCGACTCCAGGGCATGGTGCAGCCAGAGGTTGTCGCCCGGCGGCGCCTGGACCGGGAAGGCGCGCCCGGCCAGCCGCTGCCCCGGGGCGATCGGCCTGATGGCGGAGGGCAGGGCGCCCGCATTCGCCCCCGACTCGAAGAGGGTGGCGCTGCCTAGGGCCAGAGCCGTCGCCTTCTCGTCTTCCCGGCTGTTCACTTCGGTCACGCCTGCTCCTCGCCGTCCTGGGCGGCCCCGCCTCGGGCGGGCCCTGCGCGATCGTCCTTGCCATCCCTCACACTATCGCATTAGTTTGTTTCTAGTGAGGGTCATCACTCATCTGGAGGAGCTTGGATGGCGCAGATCGTCGGAGCCGTTGGCACGTCACACAGTCCGATGCTCCTCAACAACCCGCGGATGTGGCGCGAGCGTGCGGGACAGGACCGTACGAATCCCGATCTGTTCGACGACGCCGGCGTGCACCGGACCTTCGACGAGCTGGCGGAGGCCGCCGGGGACCGCTACCGGGACGAGCTCGACCTCGCGCTCTGGGAGCGCCGGCACACGGCCTGCCACGCGGCCATGGACCGTCTCGCCGCCGAGGTCCAGGCGCTCGACTGCGACGCCCTGGTCGTCGTAGGCGACGACCAGGGGGAGGTGTTCGACAAGTCGATCCAGCCTGCCATCGGGATCTACTGGGGCAAGGAGTGGCACACGGATCTCCTCGACCACGTGCCGCCGGGCCGGTTCTTCGAGAACGTCAAGGTCGGCTACGCGATGGACGACGTCCACGTCTTCGAGGGCGCCCCCGATCTCGCCCGCGACCTGGTCACCACCGCCGTCGGCCTGGACTTCGACATCACCTCGCTGGAGGAGGTCCCGGCCGGCCGCGGCTTCGGGCACGCCTACGGGTTCGTCATCCGCAGGCTGCTCGACGAGAAGAGCGTGCCGGTCGTTCCGGTCCTGCTGAACACCTACTACCCGCCGAACCAGCCGACCGCCGCCCGCTGCTACGACCTCGGGCGGGCGCTCGCCGAAGGCGTGCGCCGGTCCGCGAGCGACCGCAAGGTCGTCTTCGCCGCCTCCGGCGGGCTGAGCCACTTCGTCGTGAACGAGCGGCTCGACCGGCTCGTCCTCGACGCGATCGTCACCGGGGACGCCGGAACGCTTCGCTCGATCCCGCAGGAGCAGCTCCAGTCCGGCACCTCCGAGATCCGGAACTGGATCACCATCGCCGGCGCGATGGAGGGCCGCGGCGTCGCCTGGCACGAGTACGTCCCGTGCTACCGCACCCACGCGGGCACCGGCTGCGGCATGGCGTTCCTGCGGTGGAACTGAGGACCGAGATGACCGAGATGACCGAGAACCCCCAGACCCTGACCGCCAGGCTCGCCCGGATGGACACCTGCGTCGTCTCCGACGCGCTCGACCGGCTCGCGATCGCCGGCGTCGTCCGCGGGATCCCGTGCAGGTCCGGCACCCTCCGGGCGGCCGGCAGGGCCGTGACCGTGCGGCTCGTGCCCGTCGGCCGGGCGCCCGCCCAGGAAGCCGGCGGGAAGCCGCGGCACCTGTGCACCGCCGCGGTCGCGGCCTCCGGCCCCGGCGACGTCCTGGTCGTCTCGCACCCGGGTGGCGACATGGCCGGTTGGGGCGGCGTGCTGTCGCTGGCCGCCGCCCACCGGGGGATCGAGGGGACGCTCATCGACGGCCCGTGCCGGGACGTCGATGAGAGCCGGGAGCTGGGCTACCCCGTGTTCGCGCCCTCGGTGACGCCCGTGACGGCCCGCGGCCGTATCGCCGAAGCCTCCTGGAACGAGCCGGTCGACTTCGCCGGCGTGCGGGTCCGTCCCGGTGACCTGGTCCTGGCGGACGGCAGCGGCATCGTCGTGGTGCCGCGCGACCGCGGCACCGAGACCGTCGAGCTGGCCGAGTCGCTCGCCGCCCGGGAGAGCGCCATGGCCGACGCCGTACGCCGCGGCGTCCCGATCACGGAGGTCATGGGCGCCGGTTACGAGAACCACACGGTGGGAGGGATCCGATGACGTCCGTCTCCGCAGAGGTGCTGTCAGAACTCGAGGCCCTCGAGACCCCCACACTCAGCGATGCCCTGGACAGGCTCGGCATCCCGGGCCAGTGCCGCGGCATCATGCCGCTGGATCGCGGTTTCCGCATGGCCGGACCGGCCTTCACCGTGAAGTACGCCGACGAGTACGTCGAGGGCGGCGGCGTCGGCGACTTCGTCGACGACATCGCCGCCGGCGAGGTGGCCGTCATCGCCAACCACGGCCGGCTCGACGTGACCGTCTGGGGCGACCTGATGACGATCCTCGCCCGGCGCAACCGGGTGGCCGGGACCGTGATCGACGGCGTGTGCCGCGACCTGCGCCGGGCCCTGGAGCTGGACTACCCGCTGTTCGCGCGGGGGCACTGGATGCGCACCGGCAAGGACCGGGTGCGGTTCGAGGCCGTCGGCGTACCGGTCCGCATCGGCGGCGTGCTCGTCCACCCCGGCGACGTGCTGGTGGGCGACGCGAACGGTGTCGTCGCCGTCCCGGCGGACCGGGTCGCGGACGTGCTGGAGGCCGCGCGCTCGATCGAGGACGCGGAGGAGAGGATCCGCGCGGCCCTGGCCGGGGGGCGGAGCCTGCGCGAGGCGCGCCGCGAGACCGGCTACCACCACCTGCAGACGAAGGACCGGTGACGGCGATGAACGACGCGGGCACCGAGCTGACGCTGCGGTTGCGAGGGATCCGCTACGAGGCGGAGGGGGTCGTCTCCCTTGAACTGACGGCGCCGGACGGCGCCGAGCTTCCGCCCTGGTCGCCGGGCGCGCATCTGGAGTTCGAGCTGCCCTCCGGGCTGGTACGGCACTACTCGCTCTGCGGCGACCACCGGGACCGCGGCCGCTACCAGGTCGCGGTGCTGCGCGGGGCCGATGGCGGCGGCTCGGCCGAGATCCACGAGACCTTCCGTGTCGGCCGGCAGGTGCTGGTACGGGGACCGCGCAACAACTTCGAACTCGTCGAGGCCGACGATTACGTCTTCATCGCCGGCGGGATCGGCGTGACCCCGATCCTGGCGATGGTCCGCTCGCTGGGCCCCGGCGGGCGCTGGCGGCTGCACTACGGCGGCCGGACCCCGGCCACGATGGCGTTCCTCGACGTCCTGGCGGCGTGGAGCGACAACGTCGAGATCGTGCCGGAGTCCACCGAGGGACTCCTCGACCTGGACGGGATCTTCGCGCGGGTCAAGCCCGGCACGGCCGTCTACTGCTGCGGCCCGGCGGGGCTGATCGACGCCGTCCGGCGGCGTGCCGATGAGGCCGGGATCGCCGACCGCCTCCACATCGAGCGCTTCGCGTCCTCGGACGCGGCGCTGGCCGAGATCGAGTCGGCCAGGAGCGGGGACGGGTTCGACGTCGAGCTCGCCCGCACCGGCGGATCGGTCCGCGTCGAGTCCGGCACCACCGTCCTCGAAGCGCTCCGCGCCGTCCTGCCCGATCTTCCCTCGTCGTGCGAGGAGGGCGTCTGCGGGACGTGCGAGACGCGCGTGCTCGGTGGCGTGCCCGAGCACCACGACCAGATCCTGACCGACTCCGAGCGCGAGGACGGCGACTCGATGTTCGTCTGCGTCTCCCGGTCCAGGACCCCGAAGCTCGTGCTCGACCTCTGAGAAGGAAGTAGCCGCCCCATGACCATCATCGACGTCCACGGCCACGTCAGCTCCCCCGCCGAGCTCTACGCCTACCGGTCCATCCTCCTCGCGGGCCGTGGCGCCCATGGCCGGTCGGGCGTGAAGCTGCCGCCCGACGGCGTGCTGCGGGGAGCCGAACGGCATGTCGGGCTCCTCGACGCCGCCGGGATCGACGTGCAGCTGATCTCCCCCCGGCCCTTCCAGCTGATGCACTCCGAGAAGCCGGCCGACATCGTGCGCTGGTGGACGAAGGCGACCAACGACGCCGTCGCCGCCCAGGTCGCCGCGTTCCCCGAGCGCTTCCGCGGTGTGGCCGCGCTCCCTCAGGCGGTCGGCACCTCGCCGGAGCACTGGGCCGACGAGCTCGAGCGCTGCGTCTCCGAACTCGGCTTCATCGGGGTCCTCATCAACCCCGACCCGGCCGAGGGCGAGGACCTCGGCATCCCGCGGATCGGGGAGGAGTGGTGGTACCCGCTGTTCGCCAAGATGGTCGAACTCGGCGTGCCGGGACTGGTCCACTCCGCGGGCTGCAGGTCCACGCGGGAGTCCTACAGCGAGCACATGATCACCGAGGCGAGCCGGTCGGTGATCTCGCTGGCCGGAGGCCGCGCGCTGGTGGACTTCCCCGACCTGAAGCTGATCGTGTCGCACGGTGGGGGCTCGGTGCCGTACCAGGTCGGCCGCTGGCGCGCCGCCCGCTACCTCGAGCAGACCGAGGTGGAGGCGTACGACACCAAGGACGGCGGCGCGGTTGCCGAGGTCGAGCCGTTCGACATCTCACTGTCCCGCCTGCACTTCGACTCGCTGGTCCACGACCGCCACGGGCTCGATCTGCTGCTCAAGGTGATCGGCCCGGAGCGGGTGCTGTTCGGGACCGAGATCCCGGGCAGCGGATCGCCCGTCGATCCCGAGACCGGCCGTTCGTACGACGACATCCTCAGCTCGCTCGACGCCATCGAGTGGCTCGGCGCCGACAAGCGCCGGCAGGTGGTCGAGGGCAACGCGCGCCGCCTGTACACGCGGCTCTGAGTCGTCTCCGCACCCTGGATAGGAGCATCCGATGAGGATCACCAAGGAACTCAACGAACGCTTGACACGTGTCGGCCCGGGGACTCCGATGGGCGACCTGTTCCGCCGGTACTGGATCCCGGCCTGCCTGAGCGAAGAGGTCCCAGAGCCGGACGGCGCGCCCGTACGGGTCCGCCTCCTCGGGGAGGACCTCGTGGCGTTCCGTGACAGCACGGGGACGGTCGGGCTCGTCGACGCGTACTGCCCGCACCGCAGGGCACCGATGTTCTTCGGGCGCAACGAGGAGGCAGGGCTGCGCTGCGTCTACCACGGCTGGAAGTTCGACACCCTCGGTGCCTGCGTCGACATGCCGACCGAGGCGGAGGACAGCAAGTTCCGCTTCCGGGTCTCGATCAAGTCGTACCCCACCTACGAGGCCGGCGGCATCGTGTGGACCTACATGGGACCGCAGGAACTGACGCCGCCGGTCCCCGACCACGAGTGGATGCGGGCCCCGGAGACCCACAGGCGGGTCTCGAAGACCGGGGAGAGCTGCAACTTCCTGCAGGCGATCGAGGGCGGGATCGACACCGCTCACAGTTCCTTCGCCCACAACAACGACCTGGCGAACCCGCGCCTGCTGCGCAACCTCGACCGGCACCCCAGGCTGGACGTGGAGTTCACCGACTACGGGTTCCGCTACGCCAGCCTGCGCAAGGTCGGGAAGAACACCACCTACCTGCGGATCTACCAGTACTTCATGCCGTCCCAGCAATGCCGGGGCTTCTTCGTCGGCCTCGACGGGAAGCAGCCCGCGATGCCGGGGGTCTTCGGCCACATCTGGGTGCCGATCGACGACGAGCACACCTTCGTCTACAACACCCTCTGCTCGATGGACGAGCGCTTCCCGATCAGCGATGAGTGGTGGGAGGAGCACGAGTCGGAGATGGGCCGGGGCAAGGAGGAGAACATCCCCGGGACCTACTGGCTGGTCCGCAACCGGTCCAACGACTACCTCATCGACCGCGAGGTGCAGCGCACCAAGACGTTCACCGGCATCGAGGGGGTCAACACCCAGGACTTCGCGATCCAGGAGGGGATGGGCCCGATCGTCGACCGCAGCCAGGAGGCCCTGGGGTCCACGGACCGGGCGATCCAGGCCTGCCGGCGCCTGCTGCTGCGCACGATGGACGAGATCGAGCGCGGCGGCACCGAACTGGTCGGCCACGATTCGGCGGCCGCCGCGGAGGTCCGCGGCGCGGACGCGATCGTGCCCGCGGGCAGGGACTGGCGCGACGAGGCCAAGACCATGACTCTCGCCCACTGGCGCTAGGGGGAGCGGCAATGCAGCAGCACGAGGTCGTCGAGATCCGGGCGACCGGCAACACCCCGGAGAGCGTCGCCGCGCGCATGCAGGAGGTCCTCGACGAGCACGATGCCGGCGGCTGGTCGCTCCAGACCGTGCAGCCGATCATCTACAACTCCTCCACCACCGGATACCTGCTGCTGGTCTTCCAGCGTGAAGTGGGCGGGCGGTGACCGCGGTGGTCCGGCCGGGTGATCGCGTCGCGGCCGCGGTGACCACCGGTCCCCGGCGGACCGAGGTGCGGACGCTGAGCGTGCCCGCGACGGGGCCGTCGGACGGCCTCATGGTGGTGGAGGCCGCGGGCATGTGCGGATCCGACGTCTCGATGTACGCCGCGGACCTGCCGGAGCGCGTCATGGGGCACGAGAACGTGGGCGTCCTCACCAACGTCGGCGAGATCGCCGCCGAGCGGTGGGGGTTCTCCGACGGCGACCGCGTGCTCCTGGAGGAGTACCTGCCCTGCGGGCACTGCTCCTACTGCCGTGGCGGGGAGTTCCGCTCCTGCCTGGCATCGGACACCTCGCTCAACCCGGAGGCCGTCCGGTTCGGCTCGACGCCGCTGTCGGTCGCGCCCGGGCTCTGGGGCGGTTACAGCCAGGTGATGTACGTCCACGCTTCGGCCGTCATGCACCGCGTGCCCGACGGCGTTCCCTCGACGCTGGCGACGCTGGGGCTGCCCCTGGGCAACGGCTACCAGTGGGCCTGCCTGGACGGCCGTGTCCGGCCGGGCGAGACGGTGGTCGTCCTCGGCCCCGGCCAGTCCGGGATCGGCGGTGCGGCGGCCGCCGGACTCGCCGGGGCACGGGTCGTCGTCGTGGGCCGGGCGCGCGACCGGGCACGACTCGAGGTCGCCCGCGAACTCGGCGCCGAGGCCGTCTTCGTCACCGGCCCCGGCGGCGACCACGACGAGGCGGCGGTCCGCTCGTACGTGGCGGACATGACCGGGGGACGGCTCGCCGACCTGGTCATCGACGCGGCCGCCGGCGACGACGAGACGGTCTCCCTCGCCATCGACCTCCTGGCCAAGCGAGGCCGCCTGATACTGGCAGCCGCCTCTAGGACGGCGCTGTCCCGGTTCCCCGTCTGGCAGCTCTCCCGCAAGCAGGTGGAGCTGCGGGCGGTGCGCGGGCACAGCTGGGAGTCGGTGGAGTGGGCCCTCGGGGAGCTGGCCTCCGATCGGCTGCCGTTCGAGCTCATGTCCAGCTATGTCGGCGGTCTGGCCGACGTGGACCACGCACTTCGCGCGACCGCCGGTGAGGGCGCCGAGCCGATCCTGCATGCGACGATCACGCCGGCGTGAGCCCCTGAGTTCGTGCTGATGGCAGAGAAGGAGTGTCTGATGTCAACGGTGACGCGTGCGGCGGATTCGCCCACGACCTGGGATCGCGAGGCCGACATCGTCGTGGTCGGGTACGGAGGCTCCGGCGCCACGGCCGCCTTCGTGGCCGCCGAGGCGGGCGCGGAGGTGCTCGTTCTCGAGAAGGGCGAGACCGGTGGCGGGAACTCGGCGTGCATCGCCGGGTCGCTGCTGGTCACCTCGGTCGACGACCAGGAGTCCCTGACCTATCTCGACTGGATGTGCGGCGGTCAGACCGAGGAGGGGGTGCTGCGGGCGTACCTCGACGGGCTGAAGGACCTCGCGGACTTCCAGAGCCGGCTCGGATTCGACCTCAAGCCGGACCCGCGGCCCTTTCGCGCGGACGGATTCTTCCCCGAGTACCCGGGCGCGCCCGGCGCGGACGCCTTCCTGGGAGTGAGCTACATCGCCGCCCCAGGCGGTGCGGCACTGTACGAGTCGATCGCCCGGCTGGCGGAGGGCGCCGGGGCGAAGGTGGAGTACTCCACGCCGGTCGTCCGGCTGGTCCAGCACCCGGACAGCGGGGAGGTGCTCGGTGTGGTCGCCGAGCGCCCCGACGGCTCGCGGATCTCGGTCAAGGCCCGGAAGGGGACGATCCTGGCGACGGGCGGGTTCGAGTTCAACGAGGAGATGCGCCGGCAGTACCTCACCCACTGCCCGGTCCTGTTCCTGGGCAGCCCGAACCTCACCGGTGACGGCATCGAGCTCGCGCAGCGGGCCGGGGCCAAGCTGTGGCACATGAATTCGGCGGCCGGACCCCTCTACTGGGGGCTCGAGGCCGAGCCCGGGCGCGTCTACGTCACCTACGACTTCATGAAGATGGCGAGGTTCGGCCACAGTGCCCCGGTGTTCAAGGACGCGGGGAGCGTCATCTGGGTCGACAGGCAAGGACGCCGGTTCCACGACGAGACCACGGAGACCGGCACCGTCCACCACGGTTACGGCAACCGGGAGAAGTGGTTCGCCATGGACGTGGAGGTCCCCGAGTTCGTCCACGTCCCCGCCTTCGTCGTCTTCGACGAGAAGGCCCGCGCCGCCGGCGCGGTGATGACCACGCTCAACTCGCGGACCCCGCCGTGGAGCGAGGACAACCTCGCCGAGCTGGAGAAGGGCTGGATCGTCCAGGCGGACACGCTCGAGGAGCTGGCCGCCAAGTGCCGGATCCCGATGATCCCCGGAGTGGCCCGCGGCGGCCACCTCGACGCCGGGCGGCTGGTGGCGACCGTGGAGGAGTGGAACGCCGGCTGCGCGGAGGGCGAGGACTCCAGCCAGGGCCGCGAGATCTTCCTGACCCCGCTCGACACCGGCCCCTACTACGCCGTCGGGCCGCTCTACCCGACCTTCGTGAACACCCACGGCGGGCCGAAGCACGATCCGGACCAGCGGGTCCTCGACCACGCGGACGTGCCGATCCCCAGGCTGTACGCCGTCGGCGAGTGCGGTTCGATGTGGGGGCCGTACTACAACTCGATGGGCGATATCGCCGAGTTCATCATCTCCGGCCGCAACGCGGCCCGGCACGCGGTGCAGGAGGGGCCATGGGACGCGATGTGACGACCGGGGCGACCACGGACCGGGAGACCTGGCCGGATCCCCGGAGCCTGCGGGCGGCGATCGCCGCGGGCGAGTGGGACGGCGCCCTCGACACGGTGCCCCACGGCTACACCCAGTCGACGGTGGTGATCATGCCGCGGCGGTACGCGTCCGACTTTCATGCCTTCTGCCAGCGCAACGCCCGCGCCTGCGGCCTGCTGTGGATGTCGGCCGCCGGCGACCCCGAGATCGGGCCGCTGGCGCCGGGCGGGGACATCCGCCGCGATCTGTACTCCTACCGGGTCTGGAAGGACGGCGTCCACGTCGGCACCGTCGCCGACGTGACGTCGCTGTGGCGCGATGACCTGGTCTCCTTCTACCTCGGCTGCAGTCTCACCTTCGAGCAGGCACTCGACAACGCCGGGGTCGCCCGCAAGGCCGGCCGGATCTACACGACCGGGCTGCCGTGCGAGCCCGTCGGCGACTTCAGCGCGAGCCTTTCGGTGACGATGCGGGCGATGACGCCGGCGAACGCGATCCGGGCGATCCAGGTCACCGGCCGCTTCCCCGCCACCCACGGGGCGCCGATCCACTTCGGCGACCCCGGGGCGATCGGGGTGAGCGATCTCGCCGCTCCGGACTTCGGGCCGCCCGCCGACGTGGCCGAGGGTGAGGTGCCGGTCTTCTGGGCCTGCAGTGCCACCGCGGTCGCGGCGGCCGAAGCGGCCCGGCCGGACCTGCTCATCACCTTCGACCCGCCCTACATGCTCGTCACCGACCGGCTCGTCGAGGAGACCGCGGTCTTCTGACGACGGGGGCGAGACGCTGGAAACACCAGGGCCGGGGCATGGATCGCATGCCCCGGCCCTGGTGCTCGTACGCCGCGTCAGGTGGTGGCCACGACATCGGTGTCGCGCCACTCGGCCTCCTTCTTGCCGAGCGCGGAGTCCCAGAAGCCGGCGTTGACGGGGCCCTGGTACGCCGGCGCGGCCGAGGCGCGGAGGGCGCCGACGGTGCACGACTCCCTGCTGCGCAGGGAGAACGGGTCGAACTGCAGCTCGCGCATGGCGTTGAGGTGCGTGATCTTGTTGACCTCGTCCTCCGGCATCCGCGAGAGGTAGTTGTTCCAGGCGACGTCGGTGCCGTCCGGCCACACGCAGTCGCCGTGCGGGTAGTCGAACTCCCAGCAGATGTTGTCGATGCCGATCAGGTGGCGCATCTCGATGCCGGGCTGGTCCTCGATGAAGCAGGTGATCGCGTGCTCGCGGAACACCTCCGTCGGGGTCTTCGGCCCGTACGCCTCGCGCACCCACGGGCGCGCCTTGTAGGCGATCTCGCACCGCTCCAGGAAGAACGGCACCCAGCCGATGCCCCCCTCGGCCAGCAGCAGCTTCAGCGAGTCGTAGGTGCGGAACACGTTGGACCACACGAAGTCCGCGGCCGTGCCGTAGAGGTTCAGCGGGATCATCACCCCCGTCGCCTCCATGGCGCAGTCGTCGGAGGTCTTCGGCAGCGTCGAGGAGGACCCGATGTGGGTGGCGATGACGGTGCCGGTGTCGGACGCGGCGGTCCAGAACGGCTTCCAGAACTCGTCGTCGTAGATGCTCGGCAGGCCGAACTTGGAGGGGTTCTCCGAGAACGCGACGGTGTTGACCCCGCGCTCGCTGATCCGGTGGATCTCCTTGGCCATGGCCTCGGGGTCCCACAGCGGCATGATGCCCAGCGGGATGAGCCGGTCCGGGTGCCTGCCGGCCCAGTCCTCGATCATCCAGTCGTTGTACGCCTCGACGCAGGCGAGTGCGAGGTCCTTGTCCGCCAGCTCCATGAACAGCTGGCCGGCGAAGCGCGGGAACGAGGGGAAGCACAGCGACCCCAGGATCCCGACGCTGCTGAGCTCGGCGACGCGCTCATCGGGGTCGTAGGTCCCGGGCCGCATCTTGCCGTAGTTCATCGTCCACGGGCTCTCGACCGAACCGTCGACGATCCACGAGCCCTTCCCCGTCTCGTCGGCGATGAACCGCGGTCCGCGTCCGGCGAACTTCGCGGGCAGCCGGCCCTCGAACATGGTCGGCGGCTCGAGAACGTGGTCGTCCACGCTGACGAAGATCAGATCGTTGGGCGTCACAGTGACTGTCCTTTCGATGACGGCGGATCGGGCTCGTCGCCGGCCTCGCCGCTCCACGCGATCGATGTGCGGCGGAGACCGGGCCGACTTGACTCTAACGAATAAGTTAGTTATCTACAAGGGTTGTATCGTCGTGATACGAGCATCTCTCGGGCATCGACAAGCTGAATAGTGCACTAAAGATCGACTGCGGAGGGCGACGGTGCGTCCTCGCTCCGGGCCACCAGGTGCCGCGCCAGCCGGTTGCTGTCGGGGAGCCTCTCCAGATTCATCACCATCTCGGCGACCCGGTCCGCCCGCTCCTCGCCCAAGGGCTCGCCGGCCAGACCGCGGAACTTCGTGATGACGTCCGACTCGCTCATCGGGCTCGCGACCGTTCCTCGCGCGCTGCGCACCTCGGCGGCGAGTACGGAGCCGTCATCGAGTTCGATGGAGACCTGGCACGGACCTTCCCCGGGAAGGGGAGAGGACGCGGGAGCGCGCTCGTACGTCACCCTGCGGGCGATGGCCAGGAGTTCCGGGTCGTCGAGTCGGGCGTTCATGTAGTCGCCGAACCCGTTCGCGTTGCGCACCAGCCTGAGCGCGATGCCGAACGCGGCGCTGAACTGCGCGGAGGTGATGTCGGCGGGTTCGGTGACGAGGCCGACGGCGTCGACCTCCCGGTCGTTCTGGAGCACGCGGATGCGGCGTACCGCGGCCGGGGTGAGACGGGGGTGTTGGTGTTGCAGCCGCGCGACGGCGTCGATGACCGTGTGCTGGGCCGCGCAGCAGCAGTACGGCTTGAGGCCGGTGGTGAGCAGTTCGAAGTCCTTGCCGAGGCCGGAGGCCGGCATGCCGGGATCGTCCGCCACCGCCTGGAGCAGGCCCCGGCGCCCATCGAGGGCTCCCTCGGGAGCCGTGACCCCCGCCCGGGCGAGCCGGACCGACTCGATGCCGGACCGTGCGGCGATGCCGGCGTGGACGCGCTTCACCGATCCGCCCGACACCGAGTGCTCGGTGATGCCCGACGCGTGGCTCGCGGCGATGCCCAGGGCATGCGCGGTGCGCGCCTCATCGAGCGACCAGAGCGCCGCCGCGGCCGCCGCCGCTCCGAACGGCCCGGCCACCGCGGTGGTGTGGAAGCCCCGCCGCATCATGCCCACGGCGCTCAGCGCGACGCGCACCATCACCTCGTAGCCGACCGCCACCGCGGCGACGAGCTCCGCGCCGGAGGATCCGTGCCGCTGCGCCGCCGCCAGCGCGGCCGGCACGACCACGGCCCCCGGATGGCTGGCCGAACGCATCTCGGTGTCGTCCATCTCGAAACCATGGGCGAAGGCTGCGTTCGCGAACGCCGCCGTCTCGACCGGGGCCGGAGCGCCGTAGTACGAGATCGTCGCCGGTCCGGCCGTCCCGGCCTCCGCCGCGTACCTCCACACGGCTCGGGACCATGGCAGGCGCGCGAAGGCGACCTGGCAGCCAAGGGTGTCGAGAATGTGCAGCTTGACGGTGGGCAGGACTTCTGCGGGCAGCGAGCCGCGCCTCTGGGCGACGAAGCGGGCGAGGGCGGCCGTCGCCCCCGAGGCGGGCGGTGCCACCCCAGCGGCGTCCCCATGATGCGTTTCCCGGGTCACGGGTGCGGCCCCTGACCGGGCGGTGTCTCCAGGCGGCGCGACCAGGCCTGACGCGCCGCCGCCAGCGCGGACTCGTCGGCGGCCAGCAGGTCGCGCCCCAGCCGCTGCGCCGAGCCCTGAAGGTCGCGCGCCGGCACCACCGCGTCGGCCAGGCCGAGGCGGAGGCACTCCACGGCCTCGATCCGCTCCTCGGTCATGGCCAGGCGCACGGCCCGCCGGTGGCCGATGATCCGGGCGAGCTCGGCGGTGAGCGGTCCCGGAAACCGCCCCTCGCTCCAGCCGGGCACGCTCATCCAGGCGTCGTCGGCCATCAGGACGCGCAGGCAGGCCGAGGCGAGGTGCATCCCCGCGCCCAGGACGGGGGCGTGGACGGCGGCGATCCAGACCATGGGGGAGCCGTTCAAGGTGCTGAACAGCTCGAGCGCGGCCGGCGGGACCCCCGGCTCCCGCTTGGCCTTGAAGTCGCCGCCGCCGCACCAGGCCGAGCCTTCCGCGGCGAGGACGGCGACCCGCACGCCCTCGCCGGCGAGGGCGTCATGGGCGGCGATCGCCTCGTCGACGAGCCGCCGCGTGAGCACGTTGTTCTCCTCGACGTCGCTCAGGACCACCCGTCCGACACCCTCGATGATCGACGAGCGGACGAGAGGCTTCACGGAGGGTGCCCGCGACATCAGGACTCCAGGCGGCCGGTGGCCGGGTGGACGGGCGGGTAGTTGTGCTTCCACCCCTCGGTCGGCCGGTAGTCGGAGGAGACCGCGTCGCGCGCGGCGTAGAACTCGAGCTGGAGGTTGTCCGGGTCGCGGAAGACCAGCACCCAGCCGGTGGAGGTCTCCAGGATCTCGGTGCGCCGCACCTCGAACTCGTCCAGCCGCGCCCGCCACGCCTCCAGCTCGCGGAACGAGGGGACGACGAAGGCCAGGTGGTCCAGGCCGGTGCGGAATTCCGTGGCGCTGTCGCCGGACCCCTTCGCGCCGTGGTGCGTCAACGAGATGACGATCCCGCTCGCCCGGTCCTCGAAGATGACCTTGCGGAAGGCGGGCTTGTCCAGCTCGGCCACCCTCTCCAGTCCGAGTACCCGCTCGTACCAGCGCCCGCTGCGGTCGAGGTCGCTCACGGTGACGCTGACGTGCCCGAAGCCCGAGACTCCCAGCATGCTTCCCTCCCGGCTGATCGGGAACCGCACGGCTGTGCCGGTTCCTCAATAGCGCAACGATGCGTTACGCGCCGACCCCGCGTCAAGGAGTATCGGCGGGCGTTATGCCCTTGAACGGCTTAGGTGTGGTCCTTGACGCCTGAGCAAGGACTAACGCATTATGCAGCTATAGGGTGCGGCTGCGAGCCGGCGAAGCCGGGTTCCGCGGGCAGGCGGGACGGGCCGTCGGGCACGGCGTTCCACGCGCCTCCGAACCCGCCGGCCCGAGCGTCACATCCTGCCGCTCGCATCACGGAAGCCCACTTCGACGAAGGAGATCGCATGAGTGCCGACATCGACCACCCCCCGGCCGATGCCGCCCGGGCCTTGCGCGGCAAGGTCGCCGTCGTCACCGGTGCGGGCGGCGGTATCGGCCGGTACATCGCCCAGAGCCTGGGTGAGGCCGGCGCCAGTGTCGCCATCGGTGACGTCGACGAGTCCGGCCTGGAGGAGAGCCGGGCCCTGCTCGCCGCGTCCGGGATCCCCGTGATCGCGCGGCCGGTGGACGTCACCTCCGAGGCCCAGCTCGCGGAGCTGATGGCCGCCACGGCGAAGGCGTTCGGGGGGATCGACATCTCGGTCAACAACGCCGCGATCGTCACCCACTCGCACTGGAAGGCCAAGTGGCCCGACCTCGACGAGATGCCGCGGACCTTCTGGGACAAGGTCATCGACACCAACGTCGGCGGGGTCTACTTGACGACCAAGCACGTCGCGCCCTACCTGCGGGCGCGCGGCGGGGGGCACGTCATCAACCTGTACGGCGGCGGCCCGCTCCGACCCGGTACCGGCGCGTACGCGCTGAGCAAGGACGCCGTCGCGGTCTTCACCCGCCACTCGGCCGTCGAGCTCGAGCCCGACGGCATCTGCGTGCTCTGCGTCGACCCGGGAGGCGCCATCGCCACCGATGACGCGCCGGACGAGATCAAGGCCAGGTACCCCGGCGTCGACTCGCTCGAGGATCTGTTCGTCCAGGCGGCGAGCGCGCCGATGAACCTGACCGGCGAGAAGGTCATGTTTCCCCGCGAGGGAGCGAAGGTCCTCGCTCCCGTACCGCCCAACCACCCACCACAAAGGAGAATCATGGGATACGACCCCTACGCCTTGGCTCCGCCGACGTCGTCGTTCACGCTGGTCAGCGATGACTTCAAGAACGGCGGAGCGATCCCGTTCGAGTGCTACGCGGACGATCGGGGCAAGAACGCGTCGCCGTCGCTGAAGTGGTACGACCTGCCGGACGGCACGGAGAGTCTCGTGATCACCGCGTACGACGCCGACACGCCGATCCCCGGCGGGATCTGGCACTGGCTGGTGAAGGACGTTCCGGTCTCGGGGCCGGCGGGGGAGCTTCTGCACGGTGCGGCACCGGACCTGCCGGCGCCCGCGGTGGCCCTCACCAACGACCTCGGCCAGGCCGGATACTCGGGCATGCGCCCGCCGCCGTTCTCCGGCATGCACCACATCTACTTCTGTGCCACGGCGCTGAAGGTGCCCACCCTGGAGATCCCTGACGACGCGACCATCGCGCAGGCCCACATCATGATGATCCCGCACACGCTCGGCCGGGCGGTCCTGGTCGGCACCAGCGTCGCGCCCTGACCCCCGCGTGAGCGCCCCCGGCGGCCCGTTGAGCACGGACTCGGTGTCGGCACGCAGGTGAAGTCTGACCGGAGCAGCCTTCGCCCATGAGTGCGCGTTCTTCATCGATCCCGCGCGCGGGTCGCCGGGAGTGACCTGCCGCAGGCCCTCGGCCAGCCGGCTCCAGTGCGCCTTGGAGGCGGGGACATCCCACTGAGTGGACTGTCCAGGGAGAAACTCCCAGGGACCGTGATCGGCTGGTTCCAGTCAGTGGACGAGCGGCTTCCCGTGGGGTGTGAGGGTTTGGACGATGGCGGCGAAGCGCGGTCAGGGACGGAGTCGGAGGGCGCGCCACGAGCCGGCATGAGGGCGCGAACGATGGGGGCACGGAGTAGATGTCGCTGCTGAGGGATTTCCGGGTCCTGGACCTGACGTCGGGGATCGCCGGTCCGTACGCGACGAAGCTGCTGGCCGATGCGGGGGCCGATGTCGTCAAGGTGGAGTCGGGTTCGGGCGATGGGTATCGCCGGTGGTCGGCTTCGGGCGCGGATCTCGGTTCGCAGGACGGGGCCATGTTCCGGTTCCTCAACGCGGGCAAGCGCTCGGTGCGGGGTGGGATCGAGGATCCCGAGGTCAGGGGGCTGCTCGCCGGTGCCGATCTGCTGGTCGAGTCCGGGACGGGGGATGCGGCGCTCGCGGGTGTGCGTGCGGGGTTTCCGATGCTGGACATCGTGTCGGTCACGCCGTACGGCCGGTCGGGGCCGTGGGCGGGGCGGCCCTGGACGGAGTTCACCTTGCAGGCGCTCGCCGGTTCGACCGGAGGGCGGGGATATCCGGGCCGGCCGCCGGTCCATGCGGGCGGGCGCCTGGGGGAGTGGATCGGGGGCGGCTACGCCGCCGCGGCCGCGCTGGCGCTGCGTACCGGTGCCCGTCGCCGTGGCCGGGGCGGCGAGCACATCGACCTGTCGCTGCTGGAATGCATGTGCGTGGCGATGTCGCTGTACGCGCCGCTCACGGTGAGCCTGGCCGGGACCGGGCCGTCCGGGCGCACGGTGGAGATCCCCTCGGTCGAGCGCAGCGCCGACGGCTGGGTCGGGTTCTGCACGATCACCGGTCAGATGTTCCAGGACTTCCTGGCCATGATCGACCGCCTCGATCTGCTGGACGATCCGGGGATCGTCGATCCGAAGCCGCGGCAGGGCCGCTTCGCCGAGTTCCAGAAGATCATCGAGGACTGGACAGGGACGCTGCCGGCCGCCGCGATCGAGGAGATCGCCAGTGCCCTGCGGATCCCGGTGTCGCCGATCGGCACTCCGGCGACCGTGCCGGCCAACGAGCACTTCAGCGCGCGCGGCGTCTTCGTCGCGAACCCGCATGGTTTCGTGCAGCCGAGGCGGCCCTATCTCGTCGACGGGGACGCCGGGCCCGGGCCGCTTCCGGCTCCGGGGGTGGGAGAGCACACGGGCCGTGTCGATTGGGAGCCTCGTGTACGCGAAGGTACCCGTTCGGATGGGGCGCCGCTGGAGGGCCTCCGGGTCGTCGACCTGACGGGGTTCTGGGCGGGTCCCTCGGCGACCCAGCTGCTCGCGGCCTTCGGCGCGGACGTCATCAAGGTCGAATCGACCGTGCGGCCCGACGGGATGCGCTTCACCTCCACCCGCCCGCCGAGCGTCGACGGCTGGTGGGAATGGGGCGCGGTCTTCCAGGGCGCCAACGCCGGCAAGCGGGGGATCACGCTGGACCTGGCCCGCGCCGAAGGCAGGGACGTCCTGTTCGAGCTGCTCGCCCAGGCCGATGTGCTGATCGAGAACTACTCGCCGCGCGTGCTCGACAACTTCGGCATCACCTGGGAGTCCGTACGGGAGCGCTGCCCGCGCGTCACGCTCGTGCGGATGCCCGCCTTCGGCCTGGACGGGCCCTGGCGCGATCGCACCGGATTCGCGCAGACGATGGAGCAGGCGTCCGGCCTGGCCTGGATGACCGGTCATCCCGACGCGCCGCCGATGGTCCTCAAGGGCCCCTGCGACCCCCTCGCCGGGACGCACGCCGTCGTGGCGACGCTCGCCGCGCTCGAACGCGCCGACACGCTGGGGCACGGTGTCCTCGTCGAGGTCCCGATGGTCGAGTCGGCGCTGAACGTCGCCGCGGAGGTCGTGATCGAGCACAGCGCGTACGGTGCCGAACTCGTCCGCGCGGGAAACCGCGGGCCGGTCGCGGCGCCGCAGAACCTCTACCGGTGCGGCGGGCCCGATGACGACGAGTGGCTCGCGCTGGCCGTCGTGACCGACGAGCACTGGGCGGCGCTGCGCACGGTGCTGGGCGATCCGGCCTGGGCGCGGTCGCCGGACTTCTCCTCTCGCGAGGGCAGGAGGCGCGGCCACGACCGGATCGATCAGCACCTCGACGCGTACTGCGCCGGGCGGGACGCGGCGGAGCTGGCCGAGGCGCTGGCGGCGGCGGGCGTTCCGGCGGCGCGCGTCGTGCCGCCCGCCGATGCGCTGGACAACCCGCAGTTCGCCGACCGCTCGTTCGCCGAGACCGTCGACCATCCGGTGCTCGGCGAGCACCGGATGCCGGGGGTGCCGTTCAGGGCCGCGTCCAGGGAGGGGCCCTGGTTCGCCCGGCCCGCGCCGACCCTGGGGCAGCACAACGACGAAGTGCTGCGCGAGGTCGCCGGGATCGGACCGGAGCGGATCGCCGCGCTGCGGCGGCTCGGCGTGATCGGCGAACGACCGGACAACCTGTAGGGAAGTGATCTTGAGCGAACACCCCTTCCGCGACGTGGCGATCGTGGCCGCGTACAACACCCGCCAGGCACGGGTCCTGGAGGGACACACGGCCTTCTCCATCACGCTGGAGGCGGCGCGCGGCGTGCTCGCAGAAGCGGCCGTCCCGGCGTCCGAGGTGGACGCCGTGTTCAGCAAGCACGCGCCCGAGCTGATCTACGCGCTCGGCATCGGCCCGGCCTGGAACTCCAACGCCGCGAGTGGGATCGCGGGGCTGCTGCAGGCGGCGAGCCTGGTCGCGACCGGGCTGGCGCGTACGGTCCTGCTCGCCGACGGGGGAGCGGGCCTCTACACGGAACGGGCCGCGACCGCGCCGTGGACGCGCCCGGCCAACGAGTTCGTCGTGCCGTTCGGCCTCTACACCGCCGCCGAGTTCGCCCTCATCGCCCGGCGGCACATGCACCTCTACGGCACCACGCCGGAACAGATGGCGGAGGTCGCCGCGACCATCCGCAACAACGGCCACGCCAACCCCGACGCGGTCTACTCCGGACGCGGCCCCTTCACCGCCGGCGACGTGCTGGCCTCGCGGATGATCGCCGACCCGTTCCGCCTGCTCGACTGCGCGACGACCTCCGAGGGCGGATGCGCCCTGATCGTGACGACCGCCGAGCGCGCGGCCGACCTCCCGGGCACCCCCGTGTACATCCTCGGCGGCGGCCTGGACGCGCTCGGACCGGCCTACCGGCACGCGCCCGCGTGGGATCTCCGCGGCGGCACCGGCGACGTGCCCAACGGCTACGTCGGGCGGCGCGCGGCCCGCGACGCGTTCGCCACGGCGGGGCTGGGGCCGTCCGACGTGGACGTGTGCGAGCTGTACGACCCGTTCTCGTTCGAGATCATCCGCCAGTTCGAGGCCTTCGGGTTCTGCGGGGAGGGCGAGGGCGGCGACTTCGTCATGGACGGCCGCATCGCACCGGGCGGCGAGTTCCCCATCACCACGGACGGGGGGCTCATGTCCTACAGCCACGGGGGCGGGGTCGTCCAGCTGTCCCAGCGCGTCGCCAGGGGCGTGCACCAGTTGCAGAAGCGCTGCCGGAGCGGCCAGGTACCGGACGCGAAGGTCGCGCTGTGCTCGGCCGGGGGAGCCGGCGCGCTGTTCACCGACGTCGTCCTGCTGGGGAGTGAGCGCCCGTGACCGTCCTGGAACCTCAGCGGCCGGGGATCCCGCTGCCGCAGCCGACGCCGGTGTCGCGGCCCTTCTGGGACGGCTGCGCCGCGGGCGAGTTGCGCTACCAGCGCTGCGGCGGATGCGGCCGCGCCGTGTTCGACCCGGCCTGGGACTGCCGCCACTGCGGTTCCGGTGCGCTGGAGTGGCAGGTGAGCGGCGGCCGCGGCGAGGTCTACAGCCACACGGTGGTCTGGCGCCCGCAGGCGCCGGAGTTCAGCGCCCCCTACGCCGTCGTGATCGTCACCTTCGACGAGGGGTTCCAGCTGCTCACCAACCTCGTCGGCGCCACGGTCGACGACGTGCGCGTGGGGCTCCGCGTGCGGACGGCGTTCCACGACGTCGGCGGAATCACCCTGCCCTACGTCGAGCCGGACGGGAGCTGAACACACGGGGATACACATGGGGATGAGGCCCTCATCTCGCGTACGCCCCGCTGGCCGAGACCGGCCGCCTGTCCCCGGGCCCGATGCGCCGTGGGCCTAGGCGGAGGGGGACGATCCTGTGATCATGGCTGTTGGTACGACGATGTACAGGACGCAGGGAGGGACCGTGGTCCGATTCGCCGTGGTCGGGATGACGTTGGCCGCCGCCTTTGCGATGGCGCCGAACGCCTCCGCCAAGGAGATCCAGGACGTCCACGTCAAGGAGAGCGAGAGCCGCATCGCCGCGGTCGGCCCAGGGTTCAAGCTCAAGGTGACCAGGCACGGAATCTCCTCGTCCATGGTGGAGGAGGAATTCGGGGATCCCGCCACGGGCAACGAGATCGTACGGCTGTCCACCGATCTGGCGGGGCGCACGTACCGTCCGTTCGTCTGCGAGAACGGCACGTACACGATCAACGCGGGCACCTTCCGGCGTGCTTACCGCTTCTCCTCGCTGGAACGGCGGCCCCCGATCTATCCGGAGCGGTTCCACACGTCGTTCCCCGGTTTCGTGACGCCGTTCATGGGTGAATTCGACGCCACCGTGACCGACGAGGCGGGCGAGACCCTCCGCGTGATGATCTCGGACCTCGCCTACGAGGCGCGGACGGCGGGCGGCGGTTTCCGCGGCACGTACCCCATTCACGGCTTCGTGGTGGATCAGAAGGGCAAGATCCGGGACCGCATCTCGCTGCTCGGCCGTTTCCGTTCCGGGCCGGGCGGCGCGGACGCCAGGTACTGGATCGAGGACCGCGGCACCTGCCACCAGAAGGCCGACCTCGGCTGGGGCGTGCCCAACACCGACCAAGTGGTGGTGACGGGCCCCTTGCTGGTCCTTCCGTTCAACGCCCCCGTCGTCACACCGAAGCGGTAGACAACGCGGGGACGTGAGGCGGCCGACCGTCACCGGCGGCCGCGCAGCACCGCATGATCTGGCCGGCTCTGGCGCTGTGAGCTGCTCGAAGCGTGAGTTTGTGGGTGTTTGCCTTCTCTTGGTGGTTGCGTTAGCTTGTCGTCCACCAAAGTGCCCTCCAGGTGCTTTGTCCCCTATGAGCACGATGACCTCATCTGACACCGTCGGGTGAGGGAACGGGCGCGATCCACGCGTCCTCCTGCCGCGTCCGGTCTCTTCGAGACCCGAGCACCAGGCCCTTCCCATGCGCACGCCACGGCGTGCGGGCCGAGCGCGCCGGCAGCCGCTCTCAGAGCACGCGGCCCTCGCATGGCCGCACAAACCAATCAGCGCCGCTCTTTCGCGCACGGGACACCGGGTCCCGTGAACGGGCCCAGCGCCCAAGGATCGCAGCGGCAACGCCGAGTCCGCCTTCATGGCGGAGCCGGGGATCCACCGTGCGCCGGACCTCAGCCGGTCCGCGCAGGGGTGAATCGGCCTGCCCTCAGAGCCGTAGGGCGACTTCCACGTCCGAACCCGTCAGCTAACCCGGTAGGCGTATTGGAAGCCAAGGAGTCCCCCTTGCAAGGCAAGCACAGCAAGAAGCGCGGCCCTCTGGGCCTGTCCCGCGGCGCCACCGGCGCACTGGTCGGCCTCGCCGTGGTCGGCGTGGCGGCGACGACCGTACACGCGTCGGCCGGGTCGTCCGGTCCGGACGGCGCGGAGAAGGCCGCCGCCGTCGCGACGATCCCGGCGGAGAAGCGGCCGGATGCCCGAAAGCCGTCGGGCGACGCGCGCGACGAGCAGGACGAGCGCTCCGAGGTGATCGCCCGCGCCAAGACCTGGCGTCCGCACACCGACCGGAGGGTCCCCTACAGCCAGAGCGACTACCACGACGGCTACCGGACCGACTGCTCCGGCTACGTGGCGATGGCGCTCGATCTGCCCAAGCCGGGCCCGAACACCGTGGGCCTGACGTCGTCGCGGTACACCAAGCGCATCAAGATGTCCGAACTCAAGAAGGGTGACCTCGTCATGGACGCCGAGGGCACCAACACGACCCGGCACGTCGTCATCTTCGAGAAGTGGGCCGACGACGAGCACACCTCCTACTGGGCCTTCGAGCAGCGCGGCAGGTACGGCACCGACCACCGGACGCGCGACTACGGCCTCGACTCCGGCAGCGAGTACAAGGCGTACCGGCCCAAGAAGCTGTGAACGAACGGTGAGAGCGCCCGGCCGGGCCACCCGGCCGGGCGCATCCGCTCGACCGCCATGCCCTCGTTTCCCATGCCGGACCGGTATCCGCGGAACGGAGTCACCGGTCGAGGAGCTGGGAGATCTCGTAGGCGGCCCACGGATCGCCGGCGTCGGCGCGGGCGCGGAGGATGGTGACGGCCTGGTCGGTGCGTCCCAGCTCCACCAGGTGGCCGACCAGCCAGGCGGTGGCATGGGCGTCGCCGGCGTCCGCGCGGGCGCGCAGCTCGGCTGCTCTGCCCTGCCGCGCCAGGAGTTCGGTGAGGCGCTTCCGGGCCCATACGGCCACCTCGGGAGGGCCTCCGTCGGCGCGGGCGCCGCAGAAGGCGATGGCCTCGTCCACACGTTCGCGCTGGACGAGGAGGTCCACCAGGTGCTGCGCGGCGCGCCGGTCCTTGGCCGCCAGGGGCCGCAGTTCCTCGATACGGCCTTGGAGTGCCAGCAGGTCGACGAGGCGGCCGGCGGCCCACCGGTGGTCTCCGGCTGCGGCGCGGTTCCGGAGCATGGTGATGGCCTCGTCGGTGCGGCCGTCCTGGACGAGCAGATCGATCAGCCGGCGTCTGGCCCAGGCGAGCTCGCCGGCCTCGGCCACCGACAGCGCGGTGGCGATGGCCTCGTCCACCCGCCCGCAGGCGCCCAGGACGTCCACCAGGTGCTGCCGGGCCTTGGGATTCGCGGAGGCGCGCAGCATGGCGATGGCCTCGTCAGGTTTCCCGTCGGCGGCCAGCATGTCCGCGAGGCGGCGCTCGGCCCACCAGGCGGGCACATGCTCGCGCAGAAGGACGGCCGCCTCCGGCCGGCGGCCCTGGCCGGTCAGGAGGTCCGCCAGGCGGGCACCGGCATGTCCGTCACCGGCCCTGGCACGATCTCTCAGCACCGCCTCCTGGCCTTGGTCGACCAGCAGGTCGACCAACCGTTCGGCGGCATAGGGATCGCCGGACTCGGCCCGCCGGGTGAGATCCTCCACTCGCCGGTGTTCGACCAGGAGGTCCACCAGCTGTTTCGTGGCGAACGGGTCCGCGCGCACGCGGGCTTCGAGGAGTTCGACGGCCTCGTCCACCCGCCCGTACAGGGGCAGCAGCTCGACGAGATGGTGCCGCGCCCAGAGATCCTCCTCTTCGGGGTCGTCGACGCGGGAACGCAGCAGCGCGAACAACTCCTCCGGCCGGTCCTCCCGCAGCAGGACGTCGACGAGCTGGTAGCGGGCGTACGCGGATCCCGCCTCGGCGCGGGCCCGCAGCTGCCGGGGTACGACCGAGCGCGCCAGGTGGTCCTGCAGGAGGGCGTGGCGGAACTGCCACGCCGTACCGGCCTGCCGCAGGATTCCCCGGTCCAGCGCGTCCGACAGGAAAGGCCACAGACGCCACGGGAGCCAACCCCGCAGAGCTAGGCGGAAATGGGTGACGCGAAAGAAGGTCCATGCCCACAGGCCGGCGCTGAACGCGGCCATCAGGCCGTAGACCGCGAACGCGGTCGCAGCGGCCGCCATCGCGTCCACGCCCTTGACGAGCGTGGCCATGACGGCGAAGGCCGCGGCACCGAGGACACCGGTGCCCACCCCCGCGACCAGCGCGTTGTCCAGGGTCGCGTAGATCGTTCCGCGCGGGGTGGAACGGCGCGACCGCGGGATGAACGACAGGCGGTTCGCCAGCCCCTCGTTCAGCGCCGGTACGGCCATCGCCAGACCGGTGCAGAGCCCGGCGGCCAGGCCGGGCAGCGGGGCGTGCAGCACCGCGCCCGCCAGCGTCCCCGACAGCGTTCCGGCGAGCACGGCGAGCCTGACGCGTTGAAAGCGACGCCAGCGTGGCGACCGGTACCGGGTCGGCACGTAAGCCGGGTGACCGCCCGGCCATAGGGGACGCAGGACCCCCAGCGCGCCGGCGCCGAGCGCGGTCACGACGACCAGGGCCACGCCGGCCCCTCGCGCCGGGCCGATGAAGACGCTCGCCGCGAGACCGGCCAGGACCGCGGCGGCCCAGCACGTGACCATCGCGGTGAAGACCTTGGTGACCTCCGGGAGCGGCAGCGCGTGGCTGTGCCGGCCGAGCTGCCACCACCACAGGTCCCGGTTCCCCGTCCGGTCGAGGTGGAAGGCCACGCACTCCAGCCACCGCACCACCTGGCCGGGAGTGTACGGGCGCGCCGTCGCGCTCCCGCCGCGCTGTGCGGAGTCGTACACGGTGGGGACGAACCCGTCCAGCAGCATGCGGGCGACGCCGTCGCGGTCGGACGGCCCCAGCAGTTCGGCGGGATCGGTGGCGGGCTCGCGGTAGTTCGCGCGGGCGAGCGACACCATCAGCGGCGTCGACAAGGCCTCGGCGAGCGGCCCGCCGGGGTGCGCGAGGAGGTGCTCGAACACCGGCTCCCAGCGCCCCCTGGACGGAGCCGGGTGCGCCAGGAAGTCGATCACGGCGTGGGTGTCGACGGGCTCGATCTCGACGACCGCCGCCCGCGACAGCACCACTCCGCTCCGCGCGACGACGCTCTCGTACTCGCGGCTGCGGCAGGTCACCACGACGGGCCGGCCCGCGGCGAACCGGTCGAGCGACTGGAGCGCAGGCACCCGGCCCTGCGGGGCGATCTCGTCCAGCCCGTCCAGGACCGCGAGGATCCGGCCGCCGGCCAGCAGCGCTTCCGCGAGCGACAGGCCGTCCCGCCCGGGCCCCGGCCGGTCGAGGAACCGGTACTCCTCCCGCAGCCGGCGGATCAGGTACGCCTTGAAGTCCTCCGCGATCGGATCCCAGGAGGCGATCGGCAGCAGGACCGGCACCGGCTCCGCGGGCCGCGAACCGTCCAGCAGCCCGAGGGTGAGCAGCATGGCCAGCACGCTCTTGCCCGCCCCGGCCTCGCCCAGGATCACCAGCTGCCGGTTCGGCAGCGCCTGGAAGGCCGACACGATCTCGCGCACATCGCCGCGCAACGGCAGCCGGTCCCAGTCCGCGCCCTCCTGGTCGTCCAGGACCACGGTCCTGCTCGCGGCCACCGCCCGTACCGTGGACGACCACCGCACCCGCAGCGGCAGCGGCTGCAGGACCATCTGGCGGGCCGCCTCCTCCGTCCACTGCAGGCGCACGGCCTCCGACAGCGTACGGACCGCCGCGTCAAGACCGCCTTCGCCCTCGCCGGGAACGGGCCGCTGGCGCGCCCACTCGACGGCCGCGACCGCCGCCATCAACCCGGCGGCGACACCCCACACGACCCACGGACCCCAGCGCCCGCCGACATCGACCGTGCCGGTCGCCAGATTGCCCACCAACGCGAACGCACCCGTGAACAGGACCGCGGTGACCGGCGAAGGATGCCACCGCCTCGCACCCCGATTGCGCCACACCTGAGCATCCTGATGGCGCCACGGCGGCGCGTACCAGAGCGCTCGCGGGATGAGCGCCGACCGAATCCGGCCGTTGACACGGCCGTCCACGCGCACATGCCGCCGTCCCGTCCCGCCCCCGGCACACCGCCGTGGGGGAGCGCGGCACCGGCCGGGTCTTGATCGAGACCTGACGGGAATGGGATCCTGACGAGGCTCCCACCGGCCGCTGACTTGGTCGCGCCGACGCATGGGCACTGGACGGGGAGCACAAGAGGCCATGGAGACGCTGCCTGGGCGCACGCCGCTGCTGGATCGGCAGCGCGAGCGTGCCGAGCTGGACGGCCTGCTGGGGGATGTGCGCTCCGGGCGCGGGCGGGCCCTGGTGCTGCGCGGAGAGGCGGGCGTGGGGAAGTCGGCCCTGCTGCAGCACACGGTGGGGCAGGCGGCCGATATGAGGGTGGTCCGTGCCGTGGGGGCGGAATCGGAGATGGAGTTGGCGTACGCCAGCCTGCATCTCCTGATCGCGCCGCTGCTGGACCGGATCGAGAAGCTGCCCGGCCCGCAGCGCGACGCGCTCGCGGTCGCGTTCGGGCTGCACGAAGGGACGGCGCCCGACCGGTTCATGGTCGGGCTGGCGGTGCTGACCCTGCTGGCGGAGGCGGCGGAGGAACGCGCCCTGCTCTGCGTGATCGATGACGCGCAGTGGCTGGACCAGGCGTCGGCCCAGGTGCTGGCGTTCGTCGCCCGGCGGCTGCTGGCCGAGCCGGTGGGGCTGCTCTTCGCGGCACGCGAGTCCGGCAGGCCGTTCCACGGGCTGGTGGACCTGAACGTGCGCGGCCTGCCCGAGCAGGACGCGCAGGCGCTGCTGCGCTCCGTGGTCCGCTTCCCGCTGGACGACCGGATCAGGGACCGGATCCTGGCCGAGACGAACGGCAACCCGCTGGCGCTCCTGGAACTGCCGCGCGGGCTGAGCCCGACGCAGCTGGCGGGCGGGTTCGGGCTGGTGGAGGCCCAGGGCGTCCCGGCACGGGTCGAGGAGGGATTCCGTCAGCGGCTGGCGGCGCTGCCGGCCGGGACCCGGTCGCTGATGCTGGTCGCGGCGGCCGAGCCGACCGGCGACCCCGTGCTGATCTGGCGCGCGGCCGGGCGGCTCGGGGTCCCCGCTTCCGCGGCGGAGCCCGCGCAGGCCGACGGATTGCTGGAGATCGGGACGTGGGCGCGGTTCCGGCATCCGCTGGTGCGGTCGGCGGTGTACTCGGCCGCGTCCTGGTCGGAGCGGCGGGCGGCGCACGCGGCGCTGGCCGAGGCGACCGATCCCGTGTCGGACCCCGATCGCCGGGCCTGGCATCGCGCGCACGCGGCACTGGAGTCCGACGAGTCCGTGGCCGGCGAGCTGGAACGGCTGGCCGGCCGGGCCCAGGCGCGCGGCGGTGTCGCGGCGGCGGCGGCGTTCCTGCGGCGGGCGACCGCGCTGACGCCCGATCCGGCCAGGCGCGGAACGAGGGCGCTGGCCGCGGCGCAGGCCGCGTTCGAGGCCGGCGCCCCGGACACGGCGCTGGAGCTGCTCGTGTCCGCGGAGATGTCCCCGCTGACCGAGCTCCAGAGCGGACGGGTGGTCCGGCTGCGCGCCCAGATCATCTTCGCGCGCAACCGCGGTGGTGAGGCCCTGCGGCCGCTGCTGGAGGCGGCCGGGCGGCTGGCCCGCGTCGACGCGGGACTGGCGCGCGAGGCCTACGTCGACGCCATCGGATCGGCGGTCTTCGCCGGCAGGCTGGGCGAACCCGGCCTCCTGCGCACGGTGGCCGAGGCCGCCCGCGCCGCGCCCCCGGGACCTGCGCCGGAACGGCCGGTCGACGCACTGCTCGACGGGCTGGTGACACGCTTCGCCGAGGGCTACGCCGAGGCGGCGCCGCGGTTAAAGGGCGTTCTGCGGACGTTCCGCCGGCAAGCCCAGCGCGATCCGGACGACACCATGCGCTGGCTCTGGCTGACCTTCCCGGTCGCCGCGGACATGTGGGACGACGAGACCTTGCACGAAC
This sequence comes from Spirillospora sp. NPDC029432, assembly GCF_040703975.1. Taxonomy (NCBI): domain Bacteria; kingdom Bacillati; phylum Actinomycetota; class Actinomycetes; order Streptosporangiales; family Thermomonosporaceae; genus Spirillospora; species Spirillospora sp. NPDC029432. Next base: position 76,528 of record NZ_JBEZWH010000020.1, on the reverse strand, counting down.
TGGCCACGAACGCGGTCCAGGCGGCGCGCGAGAGCGGGGCGCTCCACTTCCTCCCGCATGCCCTCACCTACCGTGCCGCCGTCCACGTTTACGCCGGCCGGTTCGACGCGGCGGCCACGTTGATCGAGGAGTGCAGCGCGCTGCTGACGGTGACCGGCCACGCCTACTTCGGCTTCGCCTCCAACCTGCTCCTGGGCTGGCGCGGCGGGGACGAGGCACCGGCGAAGTTCGCCGCCGACATCGAAGGGGCGAGGTCCCGCGGCGAGGGGCGGGCGATCGGCGGGGGCCACTTCGTGAGCGCTCTGGCGTACAACGGCCTCGGCCGGTACCAGGACGCCCTGTCCCACGCGGAACGGGCATGCGAGCACGACGACCTGGGGCTCACCGGATTCACCCTCCTCGAACTGGTCGAGGCGGCCGCCTACGGTAACGCTCCCGGAAGGGCAACGACCGCGCTGCGGCGGCTCGAGGAACGCGCCATCGCCAGCGGCACCGACTGGGCCCTCGGCGTGCTCGCCCGCTCGAAGGCGCTGCTGTCCGGCGGCGAGGCCGCCGATCTGCTGTACCGCGAGGCGATCGAACGTCTTGAGCGCTGCCGGGTCGTCGTGTACCTCGCCCGTACCCACCTGGTGTACGGCGAGTGGCTGCGCCGCGAGAACCGGCGCCTCGACGCGCGCGAGCACCTGCGCACCGCGCACGAGATGCTCCAGGGTTTCGGCGCCCACTCCTTCGCCGAACGCGCCCGCCGCGAACTCCTGGCCACCGGCGAGACCGCCCGCAAACGCGCCGCCGGCACCCCCGACGGCCTCACTCCCCAGGAAGGCCAGATCGCCCGGCTGGCGCGCAAGGGCCTGTCGAACCCGGAGATCGGCGGCCAGCTCTTCCTCAGCCCGCGCACCGTCGAGTACCACCTGAGAAAGGTGTTCACCAAGCTGGCCATCACCTCTCGCCACCAGCTCGCGCAGGCGCTGCCCGACCCGGGCCATGACGACGCGTGAGCATCCTCCCGCGGAACGGAGCCTCACATGACCGAACAGCAGCCCTGGCAGTGGGACGAGCGGATCTGGCGCGGCCACGTGGCGCGGGTCCGCGCCGGCCGCTCCCTGCGCCCCGCGTCCTGGCCCGGCGGCGCCCGCGTCGCGGTCGCGCTCTCCTTCGACTCCGACCACGAGACGATCCCCCTGTGCACCGGCGAGACCCGGCCGGGCAAACTCGCCCAGGGCGAGTACGGCTCCCGCGTCGGCGCCCCCCGGGTGCTTCGCCTGCTGGACCGCTTCGGTATCCCGGCCTCGTTCTTCATGCCGGCGGTCTCGGCGTTACTGCACCCGGAGGAGGTACGCGACTACGCCGCCGCCGGCCACGAGGTCGGCATGCACGGCTGGATCCACGAGAGCAACGCGCTGCTGGACCCGGCCGACGAGCGCGAGCTGGCCCTGCGCGCCGCCGGCACCCTGGAGAAGCTCTCGGGCACCCGCCCGGTCGGCATCCGCACGCCCGCGTGGGACTTCTCCGACCACACCCTGGCCATCACGCGCGAGCTGGGCCTGCTCTACGACTCCTCCCTCATGGCCGACGACGAGCCGTACGAACTGCTGGCCGACGGCGAGCCGACCGGCGTCGTGGAGATCCCGGTCGAGTGGATCAGAGACGACGTGCCGTACCTGCTGCAGGAGTTCGGTGGCACGCTCCGGCCGTGCCCGCCACCGCGGGACGTGGCGGGGATCTGGCGCGACGAGTTCGACGCCGCGCTCGAAGAGGGCGGGCTGTTCCAGCTCACCATGCACCCGCACGTCATCGGCCACCGCTCCCGCATGGCCGTGCTGCGCGAGCTGCTGGAGCACATCGACGCGCAGCAGGGCGTCTGGTACGCCACCCACGCCCAGGTCGCCGAATACGTCCTGGAGCAGGCCTCATGATTCCGCGGCCGGTCATGACGGTTCGGGTTCCGGCTCGGCATCGCGCTCCGGCTCGGGCCGCTGCCCGGGATCCCCGTCCTGGTTCCCCGGGGACGGCCCCTCGGTGGGCTGGCTGTCCTGCTCCGGCGAGGGCGAGTCGCCCGAGACGCTGGGATCCACCTCCGAAGGCGAACCGCTGCCGCCACCGGTCTCGGTGGCGGTCCCGGTCTCGGCGAGCACGGTCTCCTCGACCCCGCAGGGGCGCGGCTCCCCCGTCCCCGCGATGATGTAGATGGTCTTGCCCTGCTGGACCGTCTGCCCGGGTCTGGGAACGGTCTCGCGGAACCCGCAGTAGCCGCCGTTCCCCTGGCCGAACCCCGCCCTCTCCAGCTGGTCCGCCGAGTCCACGTGCTTGACGACGAGGTTCACGCAGACCTTGCCGCCGCACTGCTCCTTGACCTTCTTCTTGATGGCCGGCTGGACCTCGTCGAGCTTGCGGTCACCCGCCGCGCCGACGCTGGGTACGCGGATCGGCGCCCCCGGCGCCACCGCGTCGTCCTGCGGGTCGGGCGCGCCGGGCGCCCCGCATCCCGCCACGACCGCGCACGCGGCGACCGCGACCGCCCGGAACGGGGCGGTGCGCCGCAACGGCGTGACCGCTCTCTTCATGTCGCCCGTCCTCACGTCATTCCAGGATGTCGAGGAACGCGGCCGGCACCGGCTCGGCGCACGTCGGCGCACCCGAAATGACCTTTACCGGACCGGAGTTCAGAGTGATCGCACGACAAGGCGGCCGCTGCCGACGCGCTCTTCGATCACGCTATGGGAAGGCGGCCCGAAGGTCGATGCGCATGCCCGGCCGTGGCCGGATCATTACCCTTTCACATGCCGTGGACACGGCGATTTCGTCAGTTGGAGCCGAGGGGTATTCCGTGGGCTTTCGCGGCCGTGAGCCAGGCCGGGAACTCGGAGAGGATGCGCTGGTAGAGCTCCGCGTCGGTGATGTCGGCGATGTCGTCCACGGCGAAGAAGCCGGCGTTGTCGACCAGCCGTCCGTCGAGGCCGTCGAGCTTCTGCAGGACGCCGTACCGGCCCTGGCCCAGGCCGATGAACTGCCAGAAGATCGGCAGATTCGAGGCCTCGCGCAGCAGGCGGGCGATCTGGGCGTCCTTGGCCACACCGCCATCTGAGAAGAACAGCACGAACACCGGCTCGCCCGGACGGTCCGCGTAGTAGGAGACGATGTCGGCGATCACCTGCGGCTCGTTGTTGCGGCCGCCCAGGCTGACACTGGACCCGTCGGCGGCGACGGCCTCGTGCATGCGCACGTTGTCGCGCGTCCACGCCTCGATCTCGGCGACCCGCAGCGGCGGCAGCCGCGCGAATTCGGTGGCGAAGATCCACGCGTCCAGCGCCGCGTCGTTGTCCACCTGGAGGGCGATCGCGGCCATCCGTTCCACGATGTCGGCGACCACGCCGTCCTTGTACATCCGCCGCATCGAGCCCGAGGCGTCCAGCGCGACGGCCACCCGGGCCCGCACGCCGCCGATGCCCTTCTTCTCCAGCGAGACGCGAACGGCCTCCTTCCGCAACGAGATGCGCTCGCGCAGATCCACCGCGACGGGCGGCTCATCGGCGCGCTCGTCGCTCACGTCCACTCCGAAGTCGGTCGCCAGCCCGGCCAGGCCGCTCGCCCAGCCCTGGCCCACCGCCCGGATCTTCCACGCCTGCGCGCGCCGGTAGACCTCGACGGCGACGAGCACCGTTTCGCCTGCCGTCATCGCCGCGGTCTCGAATCCGGGACCGCCGTCCACGCCGGCGCGGACCGCGACGCCGTCGAACGTCCCGGGCCCGTCCACACTGGCGACCACCGCGATCGTCGAGACGTCACCGGGCACCGCGTCCAGGTCGATGACGACTCCGTCGCCGTCCAGCCTCACCCCGTCCTGCACGGGGTGGTTGAAGAAGACCAGATCGTCGTCCGACCGCACCCGCCGGTCATCGCCCAGGAGCACCGCGGACACGTCGATCGCCCGGCCCGCGGCGCTCACGGCGAGCCGAACCCGCTCGCACTCCAGAGCGGCGTTCTCGCCCATGCGCAACATCACCGCTTCCCCCCCGATCGCTCCACGGCCAGACGGTACGCCCCTCATCCGGGCATCGCGGCATGTGTGCCGGAACAGGTCAGCGGTCAATGCGACGCCAGCGCGCCGATCACGGACAGCAGCTGCAGTTTGTCGTGGCTTTCGCTGCCCGGGACCGCGGTGTAGACCAGCAGGAGGTGCGCCTGCTCAGGGTCGAGCAGCGTCTGGCAGTTCAGTTCCAGGGCGCCGACCTCCGGGTGCACGAAGCGCTTGACCGTGCTGGGACGGATGCCGATCTCGTGCTCGTTCCACAGGGTCCGGAACTCCTCGCTCTGGCCGAGGAGGAGGTCGGCGAGGTAGGCCGCTCGGGAATCGGGTCCGCGCAGCGTGAGGATCCCGCGCAGGCCCGAGACGTACATGCGCGAGAGGAACGCGTGGTCTTCGGGCGCGTAAAGCTCCCGGGTGGACGGGTCGGTGAACCAGCGGTAGCCGCGGCTGCGCGCCGGGCCGGAGTAACGGGTCGTGTCACCGGTGAGGGCGACGCCGAGCGGGCTCTGCCGCAGCGTCTCGCCCAGTTCGGTGACGATCTCCGCTGGAGTGTCGGCGAGGCGGTCGAGTATCCGCAGCAGGCCGGGGCCGATGTGGTCGCTGACCGCGCCCCGCGCGGGTGGGTTGTGCCCGGCCAGCCGGAACAGGTGATCGCGCTCGTCGAGTGAGAGGTGCAGGCCCTGCGCGATCGAGGCGATCATCTGCTCGGACGGCCGAGGCCCGCGCTCGCGCTCGAGTCGCGCGTAGTAGTCGGTCGACATGTGGCACAGCGAGGCCACCTCCTCCCGCCGGAGCCCGCTCGTCCTGCGACGTCGCCCGCGCGGAAGGCCGACGTCCTCCGGTTGCAGCGACTCGCGGCGGCGCCGCAGGAACTCCGCCAGCCCGGCCCGGTCGATCAAGGCGCGCCTCCTTCCCTCTCTCCTTGATTCTCCTCGTTCCTACCGCCGGTACGCGCGTCCAGCCACGGATCGCCGATCCCCCCATACGGGCGTTGCGGGGACTCCTTGATCCACGGATCAGGAGGCCGTGGATGCCCTCCCACAGACGAGCAAGCCTTTGAGGAAGAGGCCTACAGATGTGCCTTCGGCGTTCGTCGCCCTCGCCGCCGTGACCGCGCCCGTGGTTTCCGGGGCGCGGCGCGCTTGCCGGGGAGGCACGAGCCTTTTCCCTTCTCCTACAGGAGCACGTTGATGCCACGCACACCCGACATCTCCGTACCCGACCTGACCGGCAAGCGCGCGGTGGTCACCGGAGCGAGCGACGGGGTGGGGCTCGCTCTCGCCATGAGGCTCGCCGCCGCCGGAGCCGAACTGCTCATGCCCGTCCGCAACCCGCGCAAGGGGAAGGCGGCGATCGCCAGGATCCACGAGCGGAGCCCTGATGCGAACGTGTCGCTGCGCGAACTCGACCTGTCCTCGCTCGACTCCGTCGCCGCGCTAGGCGAGACCCTCCGGGACGAGGGGCGTCCGATCCACATCCTCGTCAACAACGCCGGCGTCATGACCCCGCCGCACCGGCAGAGCACGGCCGACGGATTCGAGGTGCAGTTCGGGACCAACCACCTCGGCCACTTCGCCCTCGTCGCCCACCTGCTGCCCCTGCTCCGCGCGGGCCGGGCGCGCGTGACCTCGCAGGTCAGCGTCGCGGCGCGCTCCGGCGCCGTCAACTGGGACGACCTGAACTGGAAACGCTCCTATGACGGCCGCCGCGCCTACGGCCAGTCGAAGATCGCGTTCGGGCTCTTCGGTCTCGAACTCGAGCGGCGCGGCCAGGCGGGCGGCTGGGGCATCACGAGCAACCTCGCCCATCCCGGAGTCGCTCCGACGAGCCTGCTCGCCGCGCGTCCCGAGGTCGGACGCGATCACGACACGCTCCAGGTGCGCCTGATCCGCGCACTGTCCCGGCGGAGCATCCTCCTCGGAACGGTCGATACCGCCCTGCTCCCCGCCCTCTACGCCGCGACCTCACCCGGCGCCCTCGGCGGCCGGCTGTACGGGCCGGACGGGGTCGGGCACCTCGGCGGCGCTCCCGCGGAACAGCGCCTCTACCGCCCGCTCCGCGACCCGGAGAACGCCGCACGGGTCTGGCGCGCCTCGGAGGAATTGACGGGGGTTTCGTTCCCGACGTCCGAGGCGGTTCCGCCGCCGAGATGACGTGGAGTTCGGCGCGGCCGGGGCCGGTGCCGGCCTGCTGCCCGCCCCGGCGGGCAGCAGGTCCGAGCCCAGGGTCCGCGGCCGCCGTCAGACGGGGAGCAGGCGGGAGAGGTTGCCGCCCATGACCTTGGCCTTGTCCGCGTCGCTGAAGGACGCCAGGTCGTCGACGTAGGTCACCGGGTCGGCCTTGCCCTCGGGGTGGGGGTAGTCCGAACCGAACAGCACCCGGTCGACGCCGAGCAGGTCGGCCAGCGCGGCCATGTCGTCCTCGATGAACGGACTGACGTGGATCAGCCGGCGCATCTGCTCCACCGGGTTCTCCTGGAAGGCCTGCGGCATCTTCTTGTGGACGTCCGCCAGCTTCTCCAGAAGCGGCGCGACCCAGGCCGCCCCGTTCTCGATCGTGGCGATCTTGAGGTCCGGGAAGCGGGACAGGCAGCCGTGGCAGATCAGCGACGCCACCGCGTCCTCGATCGCCCGCCACTGCCCGATCTGGCGGAAGGCCTGCGGCTTGAACGGCTGGAACTCGCGCTGCTTGCCCTCCCAGTCGCCGGCGTGCCGCTCGTAGCCGCTGTCGGAGGAGTGGAAGCCCACGACGACGCCGCTCTCCTGCACGCGCTTCCAGAACGGGTCGAACTCCTCCAGGGCGAACGACCGGGGGCCGCGCAGCCCGTACGCCGGGGCCGGGCGGATGAGGATGGCCCGCGCGCCGCGCTCCAGGCACCACTCCAGCTCCTCGATCGCCTTGTCGACGATCGGGAGCGTGATCACGGGGGTGGTGAAGATCCGGTCCTTGTAGTTGAACGACCAGACCTCGTGCATCCACTGGTTCAGCGCGTGGACGACGACGTGGGTCAGCTCGGGGTCGTCGCGCATCCGCTCTTCGAGCAGGCTCGCCAGCGTCGGGAACATCAGGGTGCGCTGGATGCCCTGCTCGTTCATCAGCTCCAGCCGCGGGCCCGGCTCCCGGAACGCGGGCACCGACCGCATCGGCTCGCCGATGATCTCCCGGTACGACTTGCCCTCCGGGTTGCCGTGCTTGAAGTAGTCCTCCTGGGCGCCGGGGCGGGCCACGACCTCGAACGTCGGGTTCGGGATGTACTCGCTGATCTGGCCCCGGACCGCGATCTTCGTCCGCCCCCGGATCTGCACGTACTCGATGGCGCCCCGGTACTCCTTGGGCAGGTACTTGGTCAGGGCCTCCTCGGGCTCGTACAGGTGGTTGTCCGCATCGAACACCGGATACGGCAGTTCACGCGTGGGCATTGCGTCCACCTCTCACTTCTGAGGTCGGGATCTCGGCCTACTGATGTAGTTCTAAATCTATCGAAGCGTCTGTCGGTTGTCACTAGGTTGATCGAAGGATGCTTCGCCGGTGGCGGCGACGCGGTGACGGAGCAAGCATTTGTTTCCGCGCCGCTGTGCGGTTACCGTGGGCGCGTGGCGACAGCAGTGGTTCGTGTCATGATCGACCCCGAGGGGCGGTTGACGGGTGCCGCCTACGGGGCCGGGCTCAGGATGCTGGAGCGCTCCGGGTTCGAGGTGATCGCCAGTCCCGCCGGGCGCCTTCCTGAGCGGCGGCGGGAGATCGAGCTGATCGTCGAGGACGGCGGCGGTGAGCTGCGGACGGGCCCCTGCTTGGACGCGTGCCGCGCGGCGTTCGGTATCGAGCCCGAGCTCGGCGTCATCACCTACGTCAGCCGGGGGACCGACGACGACGCCCGCGGGGTCCTGCGCCGCTTCGGCCTGGCGGGCGAGGTCGTGAGAACGGTCGAGGGCGACGAGGAGATCGTGACGGTCGCGCTCCCTGCGGAGGCGGGCCGCCGGGTGCCCGAAAGCCGCCTCCACACCGCTCTGGAGGCCGCGCTGAACTGCGAGGTCCGGATCGTGACGGCGTCCGGCTGACGGACTGTTGACTATATTTTGATGATTACCCTACTATCAAAATAGTCGTTGATCGTCGGCGCGAGAACGGCGAGTGCCGGCGCACCGCCCCCGGACGCTACGTGTCACGAGCCGACGGACGGCTCACCGCCGATGAACGAGTCGTCCGAAAGGTGGAGATGATGGACGCCGACATCGCCCTGCTGCTCGCCCGCTCGGTGCTGGGCATCACGATGATCGTCCACGGGCTCAACCACTGGCTCGGCGGTGGCCGGATCGAGGGCACCGGCCGCTGGTTCAGCGGGCTCGGCCTGCGGCACGGGCGCCTCCAGGCATGGATGAGCGTGGTCACCGAGATCGGTGCCGGAGTCCTGCTCGTGGCCGGACTGCTCACACCGCTGGCCTGCGCGGCGGTCATCTCGGTGATGCTGGTCGCGGGACTCCTCGCCCATCGTTCCAACGGGTTCTTCGTGTTCAAGGACGGCTACGAGTACGTCCTCGTGCTCGCCGTGATCGCGCTCGCGCTGGCCATGCTCGGCCCGGGCGGGCTGTCGATCGACGGTGCGGCCGGGATCGGCGTGACGGGTTGGGCCGGCGGCGGCATCGCTCTCGGAGTGGCCGTGGTCGCGACGACGGGGCTGCTGGCGACGTTCTGGCGGCCGAAGCTCAAATAAGGAGAGCACGCATGGACCAGATCCTCTACAAGGTCGCCGACGGCGTCGCGGTCATCACGCTGAACCGTCCCGAGGCCGCCAACGCCCAGACCATGGACCTCCTGGACGACCTGGACGCGGCCTGGAGGCGGGCCGCCGACGACAAGGACGTCCGGGTCATCGTCCTGAACGCGAACGGGCGGCACTTCTCCGCCGGGCACGACCTCAAGAGCGGCGGTCCCGCGCCGGACAAGATCACGCTCGAATCGATCTACGACATGGAGACGCGGCGGTACCTGGAGTACACGCTGCGGTGGCGCAACGTGCCCAAGCCGTCGATCGCCGCGGTGCAGGGCAAGTGCATCGCCGGCGGGCTGATGCTGTGCTGGCCGTGCGACCTGATCGTGGCGGCGGAGAACGCGGAGTTCTCCGACCCAGTGGTGTACATGGGGATCGGGGGCGTGGAGTACCACGGTCACACCTGGGAGCTGGGGCCGCGCAAGGCCAAGGAGATCCTGTTCACCGGCCGGCCGGTCACCGCCGAGGAGGCCGAGAAGGTCGGCATGGTGAACAAGGTCGTCCCGCTGGACGACCTGGATTCGAGCGCGATGGAGCTGGCCGGGCGGATCGCGCAGATGCACCCGTTCGCGCTGCGGCAGGCCAAGCGAGCCGTCAACCAGACCCTCGACGTCCAGGGCTTCCACGCCGCCATCCAGTCCGTCTTCGACATCCACCAGATCGGGCACGGCAACGCGCTGAGCGTCGACGGCTTCCCCGTCCTGATGCGGCTCGACGGCATGAAGGACAAACTCAAGCGCCAGTAAGCGCGATTCCGCGGTTCCCGGTAATCGTCGCTGCCGGCGCCGAATGGCCATCGGCAGTCATCGGATGTCTTCTCTTCGAGCGCGGATCTGTCGTGGCTGGTCGAGAACCAAGACCAGGGCCTTCAGTACCCCGTTCGTGTTCCGGGGCACGCACGGGGGGATGGCGGCGACCTGGCTGTTGCCGGAGGCGGTCGGGATCACTCGGGCCCGCGAGATGCTCTACACCGGGCGGCAGGTTGCGCCCGCGCTGGCGTTGGAGTGGGGGCTGGTCAACGACACCGCCGACGACGCGCTCCAGCACGCGCTGGCCATGGCCGAGCGCATTGCGCAGGCCGCGCCGATCGCGTTGCGGCTGACCAAGAACGGTCTGGAGCAGGCGGCCGGCGGGCTGGAGGCCTCGCTGCAATGGGAGGCACTCGCCCAGCCCGTCACCCTCACCACCTCAGACCTGCACGAGAGCATCACCGCCTTCCACGAACAACGACCACCACAATTCCGCGGCCGCTAGACCGGGAGCGGCTCAAGCGGCCCGCCGCAGGTCGGCGGGGTCGCCCGTCAGCGCGGCGGGAACGAAGCTGCGGATGACCTCGGTGTCGTCGACGTGCGCGGCCGTGTAGAGGCCCCGGACGCGCCACCCCTCGCTCACGACGATCGCCCCGGTCGTCTTGTCGACGGACAGTTCCTTCAGGAGCGAGGCGGAGGCCGCCGCGTCACGGGACGCGCACCACGCGCGGACGGCCAGTTCGGGATTGCGCCGGCCGTCGCCGTCCGCCGCGCCGATCACGCGCAGGGGACGAAGGTTCTCAGCCGGGGGCGGTGTTCCGGCGTCGAGGCCGCGTGCCGCCGCCCACGCGGCGGGCCCCACGAACTCCCAGTGGCGCGGGTCCATCGCGAGGACGACCCTGAAACAGCCGACCTCGCCGACCCCGAACGCCGACTGCCAGACCGTGTCGGCGGCCCTGTCGAGGACGGCCCCGAGGCGCTCCGGCACCCTGCCGTTCATGCTCCGCAGCATCCGGTAGCCCATGGACGCGACGCTCCGGGACGGCAGCATCGCGTAACCGACGCCGCTCACCCTCCCGCCGTCCATCACGAGTTCGTGCGCGCGGCAGTGCGCCTGCACCTGGACCCCGGCGGCCCGCGCGGCCCGCCAGAGACCGGCCCGCAGCGCTTCGCGCGAACGGCCGGCGGGGGAGGGGACCAGCTTGCGTCTCATGGGAACGTCCTGGTCGAGCAGCAGCACGCGGGCACCGGCCCTCGCCGAGATCACCGCGGACGCGAGCCCGCTCATGCCGGACCCGATCACCACCACATCGACACGCCCGTTCGGCCCCATTGGCCAACCTCCTCGCAGCGCCCTCCTCCGGAGGCCGGACGGCCCCGAAGGCTTTGGTCGGCTTGATCAGACTAAGAAGCTGTGTTGACGCGCGTCAACAGTCCATCCGGTTCTTGCTTCCGGCCACGGAAGACCGCTCGATCAAGGTCCATTCGCATCGATCGTGAGCCTCTCGCCTGCGAAAACATCGCCGGTGCGGCCGGGATGGTGCGTCCGTCGTCGGCGGTCATGGTCCACGCCGTCGGCGTCGTTCACGTGCGCTCCGTTCGATGGTGGTCAATCTCCGGTGAATGTCAGGTAGGCCAAGGCCGCGTTGAGGCAGATGACGATCGCGGCGACGGCGCCGGCGGCGGCGGTGGTGAGCGAACCGTTGGCGTGCTCGCCCATGACGCCGCGCCGGGCGGTGAGGACCACGAGCGGGACGAGGGCGAAGGGGATCCCGAGGGACAGCACGACCTGGGAGATCACGAGCACCGACGTCGGCTCCACGCCGAGCCCGAGCACCAGGAGGGCGGGGAGCACGGTGACGACCCGCCGGACGGTGGTGGGCACGCCGGTCTTCAGCAGGCTCTTCATCACCTCGGCGCCCGCCGCGCTGCCGATGGACGTCGACGCGAGCCCCGAGCAGAGCAGGGCGACCGCGAAGAGCAGGGCGACACCGGTGCCGAGCTCCGAGGCCACGACCCCGTGGATGCCGGCCAGGGTGCCGGTGCCCGGTAACCCGTGAAGGCTGGTCGCCGCGACCACGAGCAGGGAGAGGTTGAGCAGGCCGGCCATCAGGAGCGCGAGGACGACGTCCATGCGGGTGGCGGCCAGCAGGGCGGTGACCGGCAGCCCCCGGCCTCGTGGGCCGAGGCGTGCCGTGGTCAGGCTGGAGTGCAGGTAGATGACGTGCGGCATCACCGTCGCACCGACGATCCCGGAGGCGAGCAGGACGCTGTCGGCGCCCGCGAACGCCGGCACCAGCCCCGCGGCGAACGGTTCGGGCCGGGGCGGATCGACGACGAGGCCGGCGAGGAAGCCCGTGGCGATGAGGGCCAGGAAGCACATGATCAGCCGCTCGAGTGCGCTCTGCCCGCGGGCGTCCCCGACCTTGAGGATCATCAGCGAGACGGCGGCGGTGAGGACCGCGCCCACGACGAGCGGCAGGTCGAAGAGCAGGGAGAGCGCGATGGCACCGCCGACCACCTCCGCCATGTCGGTGGCCATGACGATCGCCTCGGCCTGCAGCCAGTAGGCCACCCGCGCCCGGCGCGGAAGCCGGCGGCCCAGCTCTCCGGCCAGGGAGTGCCCGGTGACCATGCCGAGCTTCGCGGAGAGGTACTGGACGAGGACCGCCATCATGCTGGCGAGCAGGACCACCCAGACGAGCGTGTAGCCGTACTCCGCGCCGGCCGTGACGTTCGTGGCCACGTTCCCGGGGTCGATGTAGCCGACGGCGGCGATGAACGCCGGCCCGAGCAGCGCGAGCCCGCGGGCCCGCTCTCGCATCAGCATGGCGCACACGCTACACGGAGCAATTATTTGCTCCAAGACCTGGCGCGGAACGCTTCCGGTGCCGCCGGGGCGCCCGCGGAGGCTAGGAGTTCAGGAATCCGCGGAGCATGGTGCCGCGCAGGAACGCGTGCGCCCGGTCCTCGCTCGTTCGCCCGAAGTCCTGGTAGGTGACCCAGAGCACGTACCTGATGTGCGGCGCGAGGGTCTGCGGCGGGGCGATCCGGCGGAGGGTCCCCTTGGCCATGCCCCGCTCCAGGACGCCTTCCAGCAGTTGCAGGCGCTCTCGTGTCTGCTGGGAGTAATGGGCGAGCGAGTGGTCGAGCGAGGTGGGATCCGAGTCCATGGTGCGTTCGAACCGGAGGATGTCGGACTCCTCGCGGAACCGCCGCCGCCCGTGCACGAACACCTTCGCCAGCGCGTCGAGCGAGGCCGCCTCGGAGTCTCCCGTGGTCAGGGCCGCGCGGGTCGCCGTTTCCAGGCTGGCGGAGAACCCTTCGATCACCTCGCGGAGGATCGCCTCCTTCGACTCGACCCGCCGGTAGAGCGTGGCCATCCGGACCTCCGCCAGCTCCGCGATGTCCCGGATGGTCGTGGCCGCGTAACCGCGGCGCGCGAACGTCGTGCGGGCCGCGGCGATGATCCGGTCGCGGACGTCGTCACCGGTCTCCCTCGAACGGGCCGGCCACGTGGACAGGGCGTCGTCGACCGCCCGGAGCGCCTCCGACCGGTCGAGCTCCTCGTCGCCGGGGTGGTCCGCCGTGATTCCGCGCAGCAGGAGGTCGCACAGATCGTCGGCCACGGCCGCGGGGTCGGGATGGCGCGGGAAATGGGCCGCGGCGTCCAGGGTCAGGTTCTTGAGGGCGAACCGCAGCAGCGGCACCTTCCCGACCTTTTCAGGGTCGCTCCCCGCGATGTCGTCGATGGTGGACTTCCACAGCCGGTCCAGGACGGGAGTGTGCAGCTTCCAGGCGTCGTGGAGCCGCTCCGTCGCGACGGTGGGCGGCTCGAAGACCCTGAGCTGGATGGCCGCTCCGTTCCGGAGGCTGAGGGAGACGACCTCGCGTGCCAGCTGGTTGAGGCGCTTCTCGGGCGGCAGGTCGCGGATCGACGCCGTCAGCTTGGTGCTCACCGCGTCGAGGTCCTCGTCGAACCGCCTGAGGATCTCGACGGCGATCTGCTCCTTGGAGCCGAAGTGGTGGTACAGGCTGCCGGGGAAGAGCCCGGTGGCGTCGGCGATCTGGGTCATCGTCGTCGCCGCGTAGCCGTGCTGCTCGAAGAGCGCGGCGGCCGCCTGCCGTACTTCGTCCGTACGCCGGCCGGACGGCGCCGGGCCCGCGTTCCGCGTACGCGCTGGCGGTGAGCTCATGGGAAAAGTATGCCCGCGGCGCGCGGCGAAGGTGAAACCGATCCGATCCCGCTCGATCCGCCTCTAGCGGATCAAACATTCGGTCCCGTAGCCTGCGAAGGGCGCGAACGAGACGTGGAGGAGGCCCAATGGCCGAGATCGAGATCAACGGCGGTCGGGTGGTCTACGAGTTCGTCGGCCCGGACGATGGCGAGATCGTCGTCCTCACTCCGGGAGGCCGCTTCGGCAAGGACTACGGCGGGCTGCACGAACTCGCCGGCGCGCTGGCGGGCGGCGGCAAGCGGGTACTGCTGTGGGACCGCCCGAACTGCGGTGCCTCCGACGTCCAGCTATTCGGGAGGTCGGAGTCGCACATGCGCGCGGAGACCCTCGGCCTGCTCCTGAAGAAGCTGGACACCGGGCCGGTGGTGGCCGCCGGAGGCTCCGGCGGGGCGCGCGACATGATCGTCTTCACGATCCTGTTCCCCGAGCTCGTCACCCGGCTGGCGGTCTGGTCGATCGTGGGCGGCACGTTCAGCACGATGAGCCTGGCCGGCGTCTACGTCCTCGACGAGCTGAGGGCGGTCCGCATGTCGGGCATGGACGGCGTGCTGCGGCTGCCGGCCTGGGCCGGCCTCGTCAAGGCGAACCCCCGCAACCACGACCGGCTCGTCGCGATCGGCGCCGAGGAGTTCGAGCGGGTGATGAACCGCTGGCTCGACGCCTACGTCCCCAAGGCGAACGAGGTGATCCCCGGGGTGCCGGACTGGGAGTTCGCGGGGATCAGGGTGCCGACCTTGATCATCCGAGGTGGCGAGCGGGACTTCGACCATCCCAAGCGCACGTCGTTCGAGGTGCACGCGCTGATCGACGGCTCGATCCTGGTCGACCCGCCGTGGCCCGAGGACGCGTGGGAGCGCGCGGTGGAGGCGAGCCTCGCCGGAACGGGCAGCCTGTTCGACCCCTGGCGGCAGGCGGCGCCGCTGCTCCTCGACTTCATCGACGGACGCGAGGTGGCCGCCCTGCGCGTCGCCGAACCGCCGCCGCCGTCCGGGCGGGGGGAGGAGGGGACGCGCAATGGCTGAGGTCGAGGTCAACGGCGGGCTGGTCGTGTACGAGTTCGTCGGGCCGGAGGACGGCGAGGTCGTCGTCCTGACGCCCGGCGGCCGGTTCGGCAAGGACTTCCCGGGCGTGCGCCCGCTGGCCGACGCGCTCGCCGCGGGCGGGAAGCGGGTGCTGCTGTGGGACCGGCCGAACTGCGGTGCGTCGGACATCCAGATCTTCGGCAGGTCCGAGTCGCACATGCGGGCGGCCACGCTCGCGGGGATGCTCGCCGAGCTGGGCACCGGGCCCGTGGCCGCGTTCGGCGGCTCGGGCGGTGCGCGCGACTCGATCGTGTTCGCGATCGAGTACCCCGAGCTCGTCACCCGGCTGGCGGTCTGGTCGATCGTGGGCGGCACGTTCAGCACGATGACCCTGGCCATGGTCTATGCGATGTCGGAGCTGCGGACCGTGCGCGAGAACGGCATCGAGGGGATCCTCGAACTGCCGGGCCAGGCGGGCAGCTGGGCCGATCTCGTGCGCGCCAACCCGCGCAACCGCGACCGGCTGCTCGCGATCGGCGCCGGGGAGTTCGAGCGTGTCCTCACCCGGTGGTTCGACGCGTTCGTTCCCAAGCCGAACGAGGCGATCCCGGGCGTTCCGGACTGGGAGTTCGAGGGGATCAGGGTGCCCACCCTGATCATCCGCGGCGGCGAGCGGGACTTCGACCATCCGAAGCGCACGTCGTACGAGGTGCACTGCCTCATCAAGGGCTCGCGGCTCATCGAGCCGCCCTGGCCCGAGGACGCGTGGGAGGCGGCCCGGGCCGCCGAGCGGCGCGGCGAGGGGAGCGTCTTCGATCCGTGGGTCCAGGCGGCGGCGGTCCTCCTCGACTTCATCGGCGGGACGGCGGCCGGGCGTTCCTGAACGCGTTCCTGAACCCGTTGCCGGGAGTCCCGGCACGCCGAGGCCTTGTACCGCGCCGAGAACGGAGCAATAATTTGATCCACGATCGCCATGAGGGCGGGGACGGAGCACCGATGACCTCCCGGACGCATCCGAAGATCGACGCGAGCGTGCACGCCTTCTTCCAGAACGACGCCGACCTGCGCGGCTATCTGCGAGAGCCGTTCAGGAGCAGGGGTTTTCCGGAAGTGGACGTGGCGTGGTTCTCCCGCCCCGGCCCCAAGTACGCCGCCGGCACGGCCGGGGAGAACGGCGCGCACCCGGGATCGGACCCCGAGCTCACCGGACGCCAGGTCCTGGACGAGCGCGGCTTCGACTACGCCGTCCTCCACCCGATGTCGGTCGCGGCGATCCTGCCCGACTGGCACGTGGGCACCGCGATCCTGGCGGCGACGAACCGGATGCTCGCGGAGCGGTGGCTGGAGTCGGGCACGTACGCCGACCGGTTCCGGGGGACGATCCGGGTCAACCCCAACGACATCGAGGGCGCGGTCCGCGAGATCGCGAAGTGGCGGGACCACCCGCGCATGGTCCAGATCGGGCTGCCGATGCAGACCCAGGAACCCTACGGCAGGCCGCACTTCAGGCCCCTGTGGCGCGCCGTCTGCGACGCCGGCCTGCCCGTGGCCGTGCACCTGGAGATGGGGGTCGGCATCACCCACCCCCCGACGCCCTCGGGCGTTCCCAGGACCTACTCGCACCACGCGGCGTACCAGCCCATGACCTATATCTGGCACCTGCTCAACATGATCGCCGAGGGGGTCTTCCAGGAGTTCCCCGACCTGAAGGTGATCTGGGCGGACGGCGCCGCCGACATGGTCACGCCCTTCATGTGGCGCATGGACACGTTCGGGCGGCCGCATCTGGAGCAGACGCCGTGGGCCCCGCTGATCCCCAGCGACTACCTGCGCGACCAGGTCTATTTCGTGCACGGCCTGCTCGACGGCCCCGGCGACGCGGAGTACGCGTCCGAGTGGCTGCGCATGACCGGCAAGGAGGACATGGTCCTGTTCGGTTCGAGCTATCCCGACTGGCAGCTCGTGTCGCCCGCTGATCTGCCCCCGCGCTGGAGCGACGAGCAGCGCGCGAAGGTCCTCGGCGGCAACGCGGCCAGGATCTTCGGGATCGAGCGGCTCGTCCCCGCCTGAGCCTTCCGCCGTTCGCCGTTCGCCCGCAGAGAAGGGGAACCGTCATGACGATCGAAATGCACCACGAGAGTGTCCTCACCGGCGAGACGACCCAGGTCAGGGTCGTCGACTGCGACGTCCATCCCGTGCCCAAGCGCGGGGAGCTCGCGCAGTTCATCCCGGAGAGGTTCCGCAAGCTGTTCGAGCTGCGCGCGCAGGGAGCGGGCAGCCCGGTCTATTACGACGCGCCGGACTACGCCCACTCCTACGCCATGAGGACCGACGCCTTTCCCGACGACGGGAACTTCGCCGGCTCCGACCCGGACCTGACGTTCCGGCAGCTGATCGTGGACGCCGGGTCCGACATCGCGATCCTCGGGCCGACCAACAGCTCGGACGGCCAGACCGAGGAGGAGCTGCACGCGCTCGCCGTCGCCACCAACCGCTGGCAGGACGCCTGCTGGCTGGACCGGGTGAACAACTGGCACCAGCGGTTCTACGGCTCGATCGTGGCCGCCGTCGAGGCGCCCGAACTGGCGTCCCGGGAGATCGAGGAGTGGGCCGGGCACCCGTTCTTCTGTCAGGTGCTCATCAACGCCGAGATGCGCCCGGCCTGGGGAGACCCCCGCTACGACCCGGTGTGGGAGGCGGCGTCGCGGCACGGCATCCCGGTCGCCTGCCACCTGAGCCGCGGCCGCAACAACGAGCTGCCGATGTCGCCGGTCGGGTTCATGACCTACAACCACGACCTGATGGTGAGCTACTCGATGCTCGCCGCGAACCAGATCATGAGCCTGATCTTCGACGGCGTCTTCGACAGGTTCCCGAAGCTGAACATCGTGCTGATCGAGCACGCCTTCAGCTGGATCCTGCCCCTCATGTGGCGGATGGACGCCATGTACAAGGCCCAGGGCCCGGAGAACGGCCTCAAGCGCAAGCCGTCGGAGTACGTCAAGGACCACATCTGGTTCACCACGCAGCCCCTGGACTACCCCGACGACAAGCTGGAGTTGACCAACGCGCTGGAGTGGATGGAGGCGGAGAGGATCCTCCTCTTCTCGTCCGACTACCCGCACTGGACGTTCGACGACCCGCAGTTCATCGCCAAGCACATTCCCGCGCGGATGCGCGAGCAGATCATGTTCCGGAACGCGATCGACCTGTTCCACCTGCCGAGCGAGGTGCCGGCGCTGAGCGGCCGGAAGCGGGTCTTCCGATGACGGCCGAGCCGTCGGCCGAACGGCCCGCCCGCCTCGCGCGGGGACGCGAGCACGTCGTCGCGACCGTCGACGAGATCCGGCCCGGCCAGCACAAGATCGTCCCGATCGGGCGGCACGGCGTCGGGGTCTACAACGTCGGCGGCAGGTTCTACGCGATCGCCAACTACTGCCCCCACGAGGGCGGCCCGCTGTGCAAGGGACGCACGCACGGGCAGGTCGTCACCGACGACGAGCTGCCCGGGGGAGCGGCGGAGGTCCGGGACGGCGAGTTCGTCTACTGCCCCTGGCACCAGTGGGGGTTCGAGCTCGCCACCGGAACGACGGCGGTCAAGCCGGAGTGGAGCATCCGCACGTACCCGGTCCATGTCCGGGGCGACGACGTCGTGGTCACGGCGTGACCGGCGCTCGGATGAGCGGACCGCCCGGAACCGCTTCGCACGACCTCGGTGTCGCCTACCCGGGGATCTCTCCTCGGCTGGTCATCGATGGCGCGCGGGCCGAGGACATCGGCGCGTACCGGTCCCGCGGCGGCTACCGGCCGCTGCGGGACGCCGAGGCGTTCGTCTGCGAGGTCGAGGAGTCCGGGCTGCGCGGCAGGGGCGGCGCGGCCTTCCCCGCGGGCAGGAAGCTGCGGGCGGTACGAGCGGGCGACGGCGTACCCGTGGTGGTCGCCAACGGCGAGGAAGGCGAGCCCGCCTCGGTCAAGGACCGGTGGCTGATGCGGCACCGGCCCCACCTGGTGCTCGACGGCCTCCGGCTCGCCGCGCAGGCCGCCGGGACGGGCGACGCCCACGTCTTCGTGTCCGATCCCGGCAGCGAGCGGAGCATCCGGTCCGCGCTGGAGGCTGCGCGGAAGGATCCTTCGTTCGGCGTCGAGGTCTCCATCGCCCGCGTCGCCCCCGCCTACGTCGCGGGGGAGGAGACGGCGGTCGTCCAGGCCCTCAACGGGGGACCGGCGCTGCCGATGGACAAGCCGCCGAGACCGTTCGAGTCGGGGGTCGGCGGCAGGCCGACCCTGGTCGCCAACGTGGAGACGCTGGCCAACCTGCCGTGGGTGCGGCGACTGGGGGCGGCGGGCTACCGCGAGGTGGGCACGGAGAAGGCCCCCGGCACCTTCCTGATGACCCTCACGATCCGCGGGCGCGCGGGACTGTACGAGATCCCGTTCGGGACGGCGCTGCGCGATGTCCTGGCCTGGCTCGGCGAGGACGCGGGCGCGGTGCGCGGCTTCCTGATGGGCGGCTACTTCGCGGGCGTCGTCGGCGAGCACGCGCTGGACGTCCCGCTCGAGTACGACACGTTCGCCGATCTCGGCAGCGGCCTGGGCTGCGGCGCGGTGGTGGCGCTGGGCAGGGACGACTGCTCCGTCGCCACCACGGCGGCGGTGATGGCGTACTTCGCCCGGGAGAACGCCGGCCAGTGCGGGTCGTGCTTCAACGGGACCGCGGCCATGAGCGCCGTGCTCCAGGCGCTCCGGGACCAGCGGGCCGGGGCTCCGGACCTCGAACGGCTGCGCGGCTGGTCGACCGGGCTCCGCGGCCGGGGCGCGTGCGGGACGCTCGACGGCGCCACGAACGTCGCGGCCGCGCTGCTGCGGGAGTTCCCGGAGGCGGTCGCGGCCCATCTCGACGGCCGGTGCGGCATCTGCGCCGGCGCCGGGCCGGCCGCCGCCCCGCCCGCCGTCGCGGCGATGCCCGCCGCGGGATCGTGAGAGGAGGCCACGGTGAGGATCAAGCTCGACCGGACTCTGTGCGACGGGTTCGGCATGTGCGGGGTGTACGACCCGGAGACGTTCTCGATCGATGAGTGGGGCTACGCGTCGCTGGCCGCCGGTGCCGGCGAGGTGCCCGCGGACCGGGAGGCGGACGTGCGGCGCGCCCTCCTCGACTGCCCGGTGCACGCGATCACCGAACTCTCCCGAGGTCACGCCCGCGAGAACCGCGGAACGGAAGGGAACCGATGACGAACACCCTGGACGCCGCCGCGCGGGCCGAGGCCGGAGACGGGCCGCCCGAGCTGGCGCACTGGATCGGCGGCGCCGCCCGCCCGGGGAGCGGCGGGAGGTTCGGCGACGTGACGGATCCGGCGACCGGTGCGGTCACGGCCCGGGTCCCGCTCGCCTCGGCGGCCGAGGTCGCCGAGGCGGTGGACGCGGCGAGGGCGGCGTTCCCGGGGTGGCGGGACACCTCGCTGACCAGGCGCACCCAGATCCTGTTCCGGTTCCGCGAGCTGCTCAACGCCCGGAGCGGGGAGCTGGCCGAGCTGATCACCGCCGAGCACGGCAAGGTGCTCTCCGACGCGGCCGGCGAGGTCGCCCGCGGCCAGGAGGCCGTGGAGTTCGCCTGCGGCATGCCGCACCTCCTCAAGGGCGATGCCACGGAGAACGCCTCCACCCAGGTCGACGTGCACTCGGTGCGCCGGCCGCTGGGCCCGGTCGCGATCGTCAGCCCGTTCAACTTCCCGGCCATGGTGCCGATGTGGTTCTTCCCGATCGCGATCGCGGCCGGCAACACGGTCGTGCTCAAGCCGTCGGAGAAGGTGCCGTGCGCCGCGCTCTGGATGGCCGGGCTGTGGCGGGAGGCGGGCCTGCCCGACGGCGTGTTCAACGTGCTCAACGGGGACAAGGACGCGGTCGACGGGCTGCTCGCGCACCCGGACGTCAAGGCGGTCAGTTTCGTCGGGTCCACCCCGATCGCCCGCCACGTCTACGCGACCGGCACCGCGCACGGCAAGCGCGTCCAGGCCCTCGGCGGGGCGAAGAACCACATGGTGGTGCTGCCGGACGCCGACCTGGACCTGGCCGCGGACCAGGCCGTCAACGCCGGCTTCGGCTCGGCGGGGGAGCGGTGCATGGCGATCTCCGCGCTGGTCGCGGTCGGCGGCTGCGCGGACGGCCTGGTCGAGCGGATCGCGGAGCGCGTCCGCGGCCTGCGCACCGGCGACGGCCGGCGGGGCTGCGACATGGGCCCGCTGGTCAGCAGGGCCGCCCAGCGGCGCGTCTCGGGCTACATCGACGCCGGCCTGGCGGCGGGCGCGACCCTGGTCGTGGACGGGCGCCGGGCGGAGTTCGACGCCGACGCCGCGGAGGGCACCGGCGGCGGGTTCTTCGTCGGGCCGACGCTGTTCGACCACGTGGGCACCGACATGCCGATCTACACCGACGAGATCTTCGGGCCGGTGCTCTCGGTGCTGCGGGTCGGCTCCTTCGACGAGGCCGTCGCGCTGATCAACGCGAACCCGTACGGCAACGGCACCGCGATCTTCACCAACGACGGCGGCGCCGCGCGCCGCTTCCAGAACGAGGTGGAGGTCGGGATGGTCGGAGTGAACGTCCCGGTCCCCGTCCCGATGGCCTACTACAGCTTCGGCGGCTGGAAGGACTCGCTGTTCGGCGACACGCACGCGCACGGCACCGAGGGCGTGCACTTCTTCACCCGGGGCAAGGTCGTCACCACCCGCTGGCTCGACCCGAGCCACGGAGGGCTCGACCTGGGCTTCCCGCGGAACGCCTGAAGCAGGGAGGTCGGCTGATATTTCAAAGCTCGTAAATATGTCGAATGGGGTAGATTGCTGCAGTGTCGGGTGGCGATCGGCGCGGTCGGCCTCCCCCTGCGGTGAGCCGAGGTCCGGCCCGCGCGGGAACGTCCTTCGACCCATCGGGAGACGATGTGCCCAGGCAGCCGGCGGGCGGCGGCCCCTCCACGCCGCCGCGTTCGCGCCCCGCGACCAGCGTCGACGTCGCCCGGCTGGCCGGTGTCTCGCGCGCCACGGTGAGCCATGTCCTCAACGATCAGGTCGAGCGGTTCAGCGAGGACACCGTCCAGCGGGTGCGCAGGGCCGCCGCGGAACTCGGCTACGTCCGCTCGGCGGCGGGCCGCGCGCTGGCCCTCGGACGCAGCGACTTCATCATCGTGGCCGTGCCGTCCGCGACCTTCATGCGGCTCCAGGACGTCATCGAGGTCATCTCCGCCGACATCGAGGAGCTCGGGTTCACCATGGTGGCGCACTTCGCCCTGTCGCGGGGGAAGGGCTCGTCGAACCGGCTGCGGCACATGGTCGAGACGATGCGGCCCGCGGGAGTCGTCGATCTGGGCGGGCTGTCCCCCGGGGACCGCGAGCTCATCATGCGGGCCGGCTGCCCGGTGCTTCCGCAGCTGGTACGGCCCGACGTCAACCGCTGGATCGGGACCCTCCAGGCCCGGCACCTGCACTCCCGCGGCCACGGCGAGATCGCGTACGCCTTCCTGGCCGGCGGGCGCGACGACCATTACGGGCGGGGGCGTTCGTCGGCGGTCACGGCGTTCTGCGCGTCGGAGGGGCTGAGCGCGCCCGCCCGCGTCCATGTGCCCATAGAGGCCGAAGGCGCGCGGCGGGTCCTCGAGGACCTGGTGCGGTCGCGCGGACGGCCGGTGGGGATCGCCTGCTACAACGACAAGGTGGCGCTGGCGCTGGTGTTCGCGGCGAAGAGCCTCGGGCTGGCCGTGCCCCGGGACGTCGCGGTGGTCGGCGTCGAGGGGGCCGACATCGGGCAGGTCGTCTCGCCCCGGCTGACGACCGTGATGAGCGATGTCGCGGCCGCGGTGCGTCACTTCCGGGCGGCGCTCGCGTCGGTCTACGGCGGCGGGCCGTCCCCGGAGGAGACGACGGAACTGGAGGACACGTTCGTGCTCCTGCCCGGCGAGACGACGTAGCGCCCGCCCTCGCCCGAGCCGTCCGGCCCGTGCGGCAGGCCGCGCGACCCGCCAGGTCGTGTGGCGCTCCGCGCCGGTGCCGTACCGGCGGTGACGGCTACCAGGTCAGGAGCCTGACGTTGGCGTCGGCCTCGTCCGCCGCGGCCGGGGCCCGCTCCGCGCGCGGGGCGGGACGGGCGCGGACGGCGCCCTTCTCCTCGTCCGGGGCGAGGTCCCACAGCTCGCCCATCACCTCGCGCATCACGTCCCTGCGCAAGGAGTAGAAGTAGTTGCGGCCCCGCTTGTGCACCTCGATCAGCCCGGCCTGGGAGAGGATCTTGGTGTGGTACGAGATGGTCGGCTTGGAGACGGGCAGCATGTCCTCCAGGAGGCTGCACGCGAACTCGTCCTCCTGGGCGATCTGCTGGACGATGCTCCACCGGATCGGGTCGCCCAGCGCCTTGAAGACCTCTGTCACCGCGACGGGTTCGCGGGCCATGACGCCCCCCTCTGTCTGTCGGTCGTCTATTCTTCCAGTATTCGGCAACTATGAATCTAGCCGAACCGAGGGTACGGCACCTTTTCGGCCGGTGTGAAACGACGCACAGGGTTCGCCGTCAAAGCTCTTGTCAGGTTCCCGAGGAAGTAATCACACGGCTGCCGAGGCGGCAGCGATACTTCGATACATTGACAACTATTCCGCCATCGTGTTTAGTGAACCCTGTCCGGAACGGTGACGGGCAGGCCGGAACCTCCGGGTTCCGCGGGCCGTCCGGAGCCGGCCGGCGGTCTCGCGACGATGTGAAGGGGAGTCCCGATGGAGCTGGCGCTCTCGCCGGATCAGAAGCTCTTCCAGGAGTCGGCCAGGGGGCTTCTCGAGCAGGAGTACTCCCTCGACCGCGTGCGCGGCATGGAGGGGAGCGAGCTCCGCTGGTCGCGGGACTGGTGGCGCAAGGGAGCCGAGCTGGGCTGGGCCGCCGCCGTCGTTCCCGAGGAACTGGGCGGCGGGAGCGTGTCCGGCGAGGGCGTCCGCGACCTCGCCGTACTCGCCGAGGAGCTCGGCGCCGGAGTGGCGCCGGGGCCGGTGCTCCCGGTCAACGTCGTCCTCGCCGGACTGGTCGCGGCGCACGGGCGCGGACCCGACCACGGCGAGCGGATCGAGGCCCTCGTCGCGGGGGAGACCATCGCGACCTGGGCCGTGTACGAGCCCGGCCGCGAGTGGACGCCCGCGGACCCCCGGCTGACGGCCGCGCCGGCGGACGGCGGCTACGTCCTCGACGGCGTCAAGGACCGCGTCCAGGACGCGGGGCAGGCCGATCTCCTGCTGGTCACGGCGAAGACCCCGGACGGGGTGGCGCAGTTCCTCGTCCCCGCCGCCGCGGCCGGAGTGACGATCTCCGAGCAGTGGACGGTCGACCTGTCCCGCTCGTTCGGCGAGGTCCGCTTCGACGGGGTGCGGGTGGACGCCGGCGCCCTCGTCGGCGCGCCGGGAGCCGACGAGATCATCGAGCGGCAGCTCCAGATCGCCCTGGTCGTCCAGTGCGCGGAGGTCTGCGCCGTCCTCGACCGCGCCTTCGCGATGACGACGCGGTGGGCCTTCGACCGGTACTCGTTCGGCCGTCCGCTGGCGTCCTACCAGGCGCTCAAGCACCGGTTCGCCGACATGCGCACCTGGCTGGAGGCCTGCCACGCGACGACGCAGGCCGCGGCCGCCGCCGTCCAGGCGGAGGCGCCGGACGCCGCCGAGCTGGCCAGCGTGGCCAAGTCCTTCGTCGGCGAGCGCTCGCTGCCGATCCTCCAGGACTGCGTGCAGATCCACGGCGGCATCGGCGTCACCTGGGAGCACGACCTGCACCTGTTCCTGCGCCGTGCCGTGCTCGACCAGGCCCTCTACGGGACGCCGGAGGACCACCGCCTCCGCCTCGCCGATCTGGCCTCCCTCTGACTCGCCGAAGGACTGATCCGTGATGACCGACAGCACGATGGAGAGCGTGGAGTCCTTCCGCGCCCGGGCGCGGGCGTGGCTGGCCGAGAACATGCCGCCCCGCGACGGCTCCCTGCCGCCGCTGGTCGAGGACGACGCCCACGAATGGGAGCGCGCCCGCGAGCTCCAGAAGATCCTCTACGCCGGCGGCTTCGCGGGCATCTGCTTCCCCCGCGAGTACGGCGGGCTCGGCCTCACGTTCGCCCACCAGCAGGCGTTCACCGAGGAGAGCGACCCGTACGAGATGCCGCTGCTGCTGAACATGCCGACGTTCGCGATCTGCGCCCCGACGCTGCTCGACATGGGGAACGAGGAGCAGAAGCGGGAGCGGATCGGGGCGGCGATCCGGGGCGAGGAGGTCCTCTGCCAGTTCCTGTCCGAGCCGAGCGGAGGATCGGACCTCGCGGGCCTCATCACCCGCGCGGACCGCGACGGCGACGGCTGGGTGCTGAACGGCGCGAAGACCTGGAGCACCTCGGCCTACGCGGCCGACTGGGGGCTGTGCCTGGCCCGCACGGACTGGGACGTGCCCAAGCACCGCGGTCTCACGATGTTCCTGGTCCCGACGAAGGCGCCGGGCGTGACGATGAACCGCATCCGCATGGTCAACGGCGTCCGGGAGTTCTGCGAGGAGTTCTTCGACGACGTGGTCCTGCCGGCGTCGGCCGTCGTCGGCGAGGTCGGCGGCGGCTGGACCGTCGCGTCGAGCCAGCTGTTCCACGAGCGCAACGCCATGGGCGGAGGCTCGCCCTACATCAGCGGTCGAGGCGAGGCCCGGACCATGCCTCGCGTGAACCCGCTGAACGTCGCCGCGGCCTCGGGCCGCTCGGACGACCCACGGGTCCGGGAGATGCTCGGCGAGTACCTGACCCTGATGAGGGTGCACGAGCAGACGGCCGAGCGGGTGACGCGCGCGCTCGAGACCGGCGTCCTGCCCCCGGCCGCCGCGTCGATGCTGCGGCTCCTGCACGCCGAGGCCACCCAGCGCGGGGACGACCTGGCGCTCCGGATCGCGGGGGCGAACGCCGCCACGGGCACCGGCCCGTCCGAGGGCGTCGGCGGCCGGACCGCCATCGGCTACCTGATGCGGCAGGGGGGAAGCCTCGGCGGCGGCAGCACCGAGATGTCGCGGAACATGATCAGCGAGCGGCTGCTCGGGATGCCCCGCGAGGCCGCCCCGGACCGCGACGTCCCCTTCAAGCAGGTCAAGCGCGGCCGCTGACCGGCTCTCGACGACAGGCGGTGGAGCTTCGATGAACCTCGCGATGATCCTCGACATGGTCGCCGACGGCATGGCCGATCGGGTGCTCGTCGGGGACCGGGAGACCGGTCTCACCGGAACGGACCTGCGCGCCCGGGCCCTGGCCGGCGCCGGCCACCTCGCCTCGCGCGGGGCGCGCCGGCTGCTCTACCTGGGGCCGAACGGCCCGGCGTTCCCCGTGGCGCTGTTCGCCGCCGCCTATGCGGGCGTCCCGTTCCTGCCGGTGAACTACCGGCTGGGCGCCGAGCAGCTCGCCGACGTGATGGGGCGCCAGGAGTCCCCGCTCGTGGTGACGGACACGCCCGAACGCGTGCCGGGGGCCGAGACCGTCGGCATCGGCGAGTTCATGGCGCTGACGGCCGGCGACGACCCGGCCTCCACGTCCTCGGCGTCTCCTGTGTCTTCCGCCGCTTCGGTGGCGGCCGCGCTCGACCCCGAGGCGGTCGCCGTGCTGCTCATGACGAGCGGGACCACCGCGGCGCCCAAGAGCGCCGTGCTCCGCCACAGCAACCTGACCTCGTACCTGTTCGGGTCGGTCGAGTTCGGCTCGGTGCCGGACACCGACGCGACCCTCGTCAGCGTCCCGCCGTACCACATCGCGGCGGTCGCGAACGCGCTCTCGAATCTCTACAGCGGCCGCCGGATCGTCTACATGGACCGGTTCGCCCCCGGCGACTGGCTCGGCACGGTGGAGCGCCAGCGGATCACCCACGCCATGGTGGTGCCGACGATGCTGGCCCGGATCGTCGCCGAGCTCCGGGAACGGGGGACGCCGGGCCCCGGCTGCCTGAAGTCCGTCTCCTACGGCGGAGCGAAGATCGCCCCCGAGATCATCGAGAGCGCGCTGAAGCTGTTCCCCGGCACGGGGTTCGTCAACGCGTACGGGCTGACGGAGACCGCGTCGTCGATCGCGGTCCTCGGCCCGGACGACCACCGCGAGGCGGCTGACTCGGCCGACCCGTCCGTACGGGCCCGGCTGGGTTCGGTCGGGCGCGCGCTGCCGTCGGTCGAGATCGAGGTGCAGGACGACCAGGGGCGCGCGTGCGCCCCGTACATCGTCGGCGACATCGTCGTGCGGGGACCGCAGGTGTCGGGGGAGTACCTCGAGGCCGGCAGCAAGGTGCGCGGCGACGGCTGGTTCCCCACCCGGGACCGCGGTTACCTCGACGACGCCGGCTACCTCTTCGTCCGGGGGCGGGCCGACGACACCATCATCCGGGGCGGCGAGAACATCGCGCCGGCCGAGATCGAGGACGCGCTGGACGGCCACCCCGCGGTCCTGGAGTGCGTCGTGGCCGGTGTGCCGGACGTCGAGTGGGGGCAGCGGATCGGCGCGTTCGTCATCGCGCGCCCCGGCGCCGAGGTGGACGCCGACGAACTGCGGTCGTGGGTGCGCGAACGGCTCCGCGGCTCCAAGACCCCGGAGCACGTCGTGTTCGTCGACGAGTTCCCGACGACCCCCACGGGCAAGGTGCTGCGCCGGGAGCTCGTCGCGCTCGTGCACGGGGACGACTCCGTCCCCGCGTAGTCCGCGGCCCACCGCCACCACCGGCATCGCCGTTCCGGAAGCTGGACGACGCCTGCCTCTGAGCTTCGACCTCCCGCCGCCCGCGTGCACACCCAAAGCAGTCGCCCTCCTCCGGCTGGAGGAGGGCGACTGATCGTGGACGGCCCCGGCGCCGGTCCTCACCGGGGTGTTCGGTTCAGGCCACGGCCCGCTTGGCGTCGACGTCGGCCGACGGGGCCTTCCCCGCCTCCGCTCGGCGGGAACCGCCGATGAAGGCCGTGAGCAGGAGGGTCACCGCGGCGGAGCCGATGACGAACAGGCATCCGGCGGTCAGTGCCGTCTCGGTCGGCAGGTGGGTGCCGGGCGCGGTCCAGGTGGCCAGGATGATCGAGCCGATCGACAGGCCGGCGGCGATCCCGATGTTCAGGACCACCCGGTTCATTCCGGTGGCGGCGCCGGTCTGCTCGGGCGGTACCGCCTCGACGATCAGGTTCGGTGTCGCGGTGAAGGCGAACGCGGAGCCCAGGGTGGTGAAGCCCATGGCGATCACGGTGCCCGTCAGGCTCTGCGCCTGGAAGATCCAGATGGTGGGGCCGATGATGTAGAGGGCGGCCGCGACCGCCAGGGCCCACCGGGCGCCCACCACCTGGGAGATCCGCCCGCTGGCCGCGGCCCCGCCGTACCCGACCACGGCGATGGCCAGCCCCACCACGCCGGCGGCGGTGGGCGACAGGCCCATGCCGACCGGTGCGCTCTCGGGCAGCTGGAGGACGATCGGCGTCAGGATGACGACCGTCCCCTGACCGCCCACGCCCACCATGACCGTGGCCAGTGTGGTCAGCAGGATCTTGCGGTCGCCGAACTGCCGGACGTCGATGATCGGCTCGCGGACGCGCCGTTCCCACCACACCCAGGCGGCGAGGGCCACCAGCCCCACCAGGATCGACCCCAGCACCCACCCGTCCGTCCAGCCCCAGCCCCTGGCCTGGGTGAAGCCGAACAGCACGAACGCGGTGGCCGGGACGAGGAGCGCGGCGCCGACCACATCGACCGGCGGCCGCGGTATGAGACCGGGCGTGCGCGGCAGGCCGACGAAGGCCACCAGCGCCGCGCCGGCCCCCAGCGCGGTCGCGACCAGGAACATCACGCGCCAGCCGCCACTGTCGAGCAGCATCCCGGCGAACAGCGACCCGGCGCCGGCCGAGACCGGGACGATGCCGCTGAGCAGGGCGATCGCCAGCGGAACCCGCCGTGCCGGCAGCAGCTCGCGCACCAGGCCGTAGGAGATCGGCAGGGCGCCGGCGGCCAGGCCCTGCACCCCGCGGCCGAACACCACCATCCACAGATCCGTCGCCAGCACGCTGATCAGCGATCCGCAGGCCGCCGCCACGAGCAGCAGCGTCAGGACCTTCCTGCGGCCGAAGATGTCGCCGAGCCGGCCGCCGGTCGCGGCGCAGGCCGCGCCCACCAGCAGGTACGAGGTGGTGGTCCAGCCCGCGGCCGCGGAGTCGGCCTCGAAGACGCGCATGAAGGTGGGGATGGCGGCGATCGCCATCGCTGTCTCGGTGACGGCCAGGACCTCGATCGCGATCAGCGCGATCAGTACGCCGGTATGGCCCCGTTCTCTGGGAGGTGCGGCCGGTTCGGGTGTGGGGATCATCGAATCCTCCAGGGTGGGATCGGCTCGGCCGTCCGGCCCTCAGGGCGCGGGGACACGAGCACTGGTGGGGAGAGGGGCTGGTGACCCGCGCCCGTTCGGTTCGGGGGACGCGGCCGAGGTGGTGCTCGCGGAGGTTCTGCTTCAGGCCGCCGCCTGCTCGGTGCCGGGACGCGGTGCCGCCGCGCGCTCCGGGCCGGTGCGGCGGGCGTCGCCGAAGAGGGTGGCGGGGACGAGGAGCGCGGCGCCGACCACGTCGACCGAGGGGCGCGGTGTGAGCCTGGGCGTGCGCGGCAGGCCGGCGAACGCGACCAGCGCCGCGGCGGCCCCCATGACGGTGGCGACCAGGAACATCAGGCGCCGGCCGCCGTTGTCGAGCAGGACCCCGCCGAGCATGCCCCCGATGCCGGCGCAGACCGGGACGATGCCGACGAGCAGCGCGTTCGCGACCGGTACCCGCCGTGCCGGCAGTAGTTCGCGCACCAGCGCGAAGGAGATCGGCAGGATGACGGCGGTGAGGCCCTGCACCGTACGGCCGAGCACCACCATCCACAGGTCGGTGGCCAGCATGCTGATCAGGGATCCGCAGGCCGCGACCGTGAGCAGCAGCGTGAGGACCTTCCTGCGGCCGAAGATGTCGCCGAGCCGGCCGCCGGTCGCGGCGCAGGCCGCGCCCACCAGCAGGTACGAGGTGGTGGTCCAGCCCGCGGCCGCGGAGTCGGCCTCGAAGACGCGCATGAAGGTGGGGATGGCGGCGATCGCCATCGCTGTCTCGGTGACGGCCAGGACCTCGATCGCGATCAGCGCGATCAGCAGGCCGGTGTGGCCCCGCTTTCTGGATGGGGCGGGCGTGGGGGGCATGGGTGCCTCCGGGACTCGGACGGGCCTCCTGGGACGGACCGGGTCCGCCTCGCGGGCCTTCGCCGGCGGGGCGGGCTCAGTGGCCCAGTACGGCGAAGCTGTCGTGGTCGGCGGCCGCGGTGCCGAGGCGGTGCTGGAGCTCGCTGGTCATGGCGGGCTTGACCTGCTGGGTGACGCCCCACAGGTAGAAGCCGTGGACGATGCCGCGCCGCACGCCGAGCCACGCGTCGTCCCACGACGGCGCCTCGACTCCGGCGGCGCGCAGCCGGTCGAGGTAGTGGCGGAGCAGGTCGTGCTCGTTCCGCCGCCGGTCGTCCACGGTGAGCGTGGAGGCGATGTGGTACCCGACGTCGAGGTACCACGGCCCCCGCTGCACCAGTTGCCAGTCGAGGAAGGAAGGGCGGCCGCGGCCGTCGCGGTAGAGGTTGCCGACGTGGGCGTCGCCGTGGATCACCGACCAGGGGGACTCGGCCGCGGCCTGCCCGATCAGCGTGCGGTACGCCGCGACGAGCCGTTCGGGATCGCGGACCTCCGCGGGCACGCCCGCGCCGATGTCGCTCTCGAAATTGGCCCGGATCTCTTTCACCCCGCGGGCGGCGAGGGTGTAGTGGAGCCGCGACGCCAGCCAGTCCTCGGCCCCGAGAGCCGGATCGCCCCAGGTCGAGGCGTGCAGCAGGGCCAGCTGCTCGAGGCTCTCGGCGGCCAGCTCCGGCGTGTACTCGCTCGCGGGGTCGAGGAACGTGGCGCCCTGGGCGACGACGTCCTCGGTGATGACCACGCCGTGCCGGGTCTCGGGGTCGATGTCCGCGTAGACGCTGCGCAGGGTGCGGACACCGCACGTGGCGGCCAGGTTGCGGTAGAAGGCGACCTCGGGCACCCCCGCGCTGCGGGCCGGCCAGCCCAGCTCCGTGAAGTACCCCTTGGCGCACAGATTCGGCGACAGCCCGTCGGGAAGGCCGGACTCGCACTCGATGCGGAAGCGGGCGTTGGTCGACAGCCGGCTGACGACGGGACCGGGCGTGACCGCGGTGACGCGGACGCCCGGGAAGCGGGTACCGAGCGCCGCGTCGAGCCACGCGGGCGACAGGACGTCCTCCAGTGCGGGCGGGGCGGGCAGGTGGCGCTGGGTCGGTGAGGACATCGGACTCCTTTGATTTATAGTTTTGGAACTCTGAAATGGGAAGGTAACACCGCCTCGCGGATCTGGCCAGAGAGGAATCCGGGCCACTCCAGGGGTGGGGCGGACCGCCTCCGCCCCTGATCATGAAGCAGGTCGGCGGCCTCGAACGGGCGGCGGACCCGCCTGGAGCGGGCGGGTCCCGGCTTGGTTCATCAGATCCAAAATCACAAAACTATTTACAAGATGAGACTCCCGTTCTACTGTTGCGCGTACTCAGGTTCCAGCGCCCGACCAGGGGAGGCAGCTTCGTGCACGAAGGAGCGTTCGACGGTTTGAGAGTCGTCGAACTGGCACAGTGGGTGTTCGTTCCGGTCGCCGGCGCCCTCCTGGCCGACTGGGGCGCGGACGTCGTACGGATCGAGCGCCGGGAGGGCGACCCGTACCGCGGCCTCGCCACACAGGGGATCGGGACCGACTCGGGCGGCGTGAACCTGTCGATGGCCCTGGCCAACCGCGGCAAGCGGTCCGTCGCCCTCGACCTGCGCCACGAGCAGGGCCGGGCCGTGCTCGACGAACTGCTGGAGACCGCCGACGTCTTCCTCACCAGCTTCCGCCCGGGCGCGCTGCGGCGCCTCGGGCTCGACGCCGAGACGCTCACCGAACGGTTCCCCCGGCTCGTCTACGCCCGGGGCCACGGCTTCGGAGTGCGCGGGCCCCACGCCGACCGCCCCGGCTACGACTCGTCCGCCTTCTGGGCGCAGGGCGGGATGGCCCACGTCCTGACGCCGCCCGACCGCGCGCACCCGATCAGCCAGCGCGGCGCGATGGGCGACCGCAACGGCGCCATGGCGCTCGCGTTCGGGACGGCGTCGGCCCTCCTCCGCCGGGAGCGCACCGGCAGCGGATCGGTCGTGGACGTCTCCCTCCTCGCCACCGCGATGTGGACGCTGTCCTCCGACCTGCTCTCCGCCCTCCAGGGGCAGCGGCCGCGCGCCGCCTCGGCGGAGGACGCCTACGTCAACCCCCTGGTCGGCATCTACCGGACCAAGGACGACCGGCACATCCAGCTCGTCTTCCTGCAGGGCGACCGCTACTGGGCCGACTTCTGCCGGCTGGTCGAGCGCGACGACCTCGCCGCCGACCCGCGCTTCGCCGACATGGCGGCGCGGCGCGAGAACCGCGCGGCGTGCGTCGCCGAACTGGAGGCGGAGTTCGCCGGGCGGACCTTCGAGGAGTGGAAGGAGCTGCTCGCGAGGATCGACGCGCCGTGGGCGCCGGTGCAGGCCGTCGAGGAGCTCCTCACCGATCCCCAGGTCCTGGCCAACGGCTACATCGACGAGGTCGTCGACGACGAGGCGTCCTACTCGCTGCCGACGGTCCCCGTGCAGTTCGACGAGCGCCCGCCGACCCTGCGCCGGGCGCCCGAGCACGGCGAGCACACCGAGGCGGTGCTGCTCGACCTCGGGTACAGCTGGGAGCGGATCGCCGAGCTCAAGGACGCCGGGGCCGTCCCATGACCACGACGCGCGAGACAGGGGCGCCCGCCGCGACCGGGCGGCCCCTCCCGGTCCCGGACGAGACCTCCGCCCCGTACTGGGAGGCGGCGGCCGAGCACAGGCTCGTCCTGGCCCGCTGCTCCGCCTGCACGGCGTTCGTGATCCTTCCCGACCAGCTCTGCCCGCACTGCCACAGCACCGCGCCCGGGTTCGCCTTCGAGCCGGTGAGCGGCCGGGGACGGGTGCGGTCGTGGACGACCGTACGGCAGGCCTTCCTGCCGGGCTTCGAGCGGCTCGTCCCCTTCGTGCTGGTGGACGTCGAACTGGCCGAGCAGGAGGAGCTGCGCATGGTCGGGCGGCTGCTCGACGGCCCGGACGCCCCCGTGCGCCTCGGCGCCGGCGTGCGGGTGGCGTTCGAGGACGTGGCGCCGGGCGTCGCGGTGCCGGCGTTCGTCCTGGACGGTGCGGCATGAGCCGCGGGTTCCCGGCGCGCAACAAGATCGCGGTGGTCGGGTACGCGCACAGCGACGTGCGGCGCCACGCGGCGCGGCCGCTGGGCGCCCTGGCCGTGGACACCGTGCGGGCGGCGATCGCCGACGCCGCGCTGGAGCCGGAGCGGGTGGACGGCGTCGTCGCCGCGTCGCTGTTCCCGACGGCGGGCTCCCACGCCGCGGCCGACGGGATCAGCACGGTGACGGCGGGCTGGCTGGCCCAGCGCCTCGGCACCGAACCGCGCCACGTGTCGAGTTTCCAGGGGATCGGCCAGATCCCCGGCGCCGTCGCCACGGCCGTCAACGCCCTCGCCGCGGGCGCGGCCGACTACGTCGTCATGTTCCGGGCCCTGCACAATCCCCCCGGGCGCTACCACGCCAGCACGATCCGGGAGGCCGCCGGCATCGACCAGTGGACCGTCCCGCAGGGGTTCTTCGGACCGCTGTCGATGATCGGGCTGCCCTACAACGAGTACCTCCAGCGGTACGGCGCCGAGCGGGAGTCGATGGCCGCCGTGGTCGTCGAGGCCCGCAAGAACGGCTCCCGGATCCCCTGGTCGTACTGGTACGAGCGGCCGCTCACGGCCGAGGAGTACCTCGCGGCCCCGATGATCAGCGACCCGGTGTGCCGGTTCGACTGCGACATCCCGGTGGACGGCGTCGCGGCGTTCGTCCTGACCACCGCGGAGCGGGCCCGGGACCTGCCGCACCGCCCGGTGTACGTGTCGGGGTACGCGGCCGGGGCGAGCGCGGCCGCGCGGCTGCCGCTGCACTGGCCGCTCGACGACATCATGACCGCCGGGGAGGCGACCGTCCGGCGGCTGTGGGAGAGCGCCGGAGTGGGACCGGCGGAGGTCGATCTTCCCCAGCTCTACGACGGCTTCTCCCCGTTCGTCTACTTCTGGCTGGAACTCCTGGGCTTCTGCCCGAAGGGCGAGGCGCACCGCTTCGTCCAGGACGGGCGGATCGACGCCGACCGGCCCGACGGCCTGCCCGTGCTGTCGGGCGGCGGGGCCCTCGGGAACGGCCGGATGCACGGCATCCCGCAGATGCTCGAGTGCTACCTGCAGCTCTCCGGCCGCGCCGGAGCGCGCCAGCGCGAGAGCGCGACCGTCGGTGTCGCGTGCCAGTCGTCACCGCACTACGGAGGCGCCGTCGTCTACAGCGCCACACCTTTCTGACCACGCACATCCGACCCGCGCATCCCGCCGCTCCTGGCGGCGCCCCACCACGAGAGAAGGGACGGGCCGTTGACATCACTCCTACCTCAACGCGGCTCCTACATCGCCGGCAAGTGGACGGACGGCGACGACACGTTCGCCGTCGAGAACCCCGCCGACGAGTCGCACGTCGCGGACGTCTCCACCGCGCCCGTCGCGGAGATCGAGCGCGCGATCGCCGAGGCCAGGCGCGGCTTCGACGCCGGGGTGTGGGCGGACACCCCGCCCCTCGAACGGGCCCGGGTGCTGCGCGCCTTCCTCGACCACATCGAGGGGACCCGCGCGGCGCTCGTCGCCACCATGGTCGCCGAGGCGGGGCAGCCCGAGGTCTTCGCCCAGCACGCGCAGTTCGGCGCCGGCCTGGCGATCTCGCGGAACACCATCGACCTCTACCTGTCGATGACCCACGAGGAGTCCAACCCCGTCCCGGTGGACGAGCTCGTCCGCGACGGGGTGCGGCTGAGCGTCCGCAGGCACGAGCCCGTCGGCGTGGTGGCGGCCATCACGCCGTACAACGCGGCGTTCCTCATGGGCCTGCAGAAGATCATCCCGGCCCTGATGGCGGGCAACTCGGTGGTGCTCCGCCCGAGCCCGCTGACGCCGCTGTCCTCGGTGGTGTTCGGCGCGGCCGCCGAGGCGGCCGGGCTGCCGCCCGGTGTCCTGAGCGTGGTGCTGGAGCCGGGGCCCGAGGGCGCGGAACTGCTGACCCGTCATCCGGCGGTGGACATGGTGTCGTTCACCGGCTCGACCACGGTCGGCCGGCTGATCCTCGGCCAGGCCGCGCCGACGATCAAACGCGTGGCGCTCGAACTCGGCGGCAAGTCGGCCCAGATCTACCTGCCCGACGCCGTCGAGTCGGCCGCGGCGGGCGCGCTCGCCGTCGTGGCGGCGACCGCGGGGCAGGCGTGCGTCGCGGCGACCCGCATGCTCGTGCCCCACGACCGCAAGGACGAGGTCGTCGAGGCGGTGTCCCGGGCGTACTCGGCCCTCAAGGTCGGCCCTCCGACCGACCCGTCCGCCGCGATGGGGCCGGTCATCAGCGCCGCCCAGCGGGAACGCTGCGAGAGCTTCGTGGGGCTGGCCGTGGAGAACGGCGGCAGGGTGGCGTACGGGGGCGGCCGCCCGGAGGGCCTCGACCGCGGCTACTACTTCCAGCCGACGGTCCTGGACCTGCCCGACAACGCCAACCCGGCGGCACGCGAGGAGATCTTCGGACCGGTCATCGGGATCATCGGCTACGGCGACCTCGACGACGCCGTGCGGATCGCCAACGACAGCGAGTACGGGCTGTCCGGCCAGGTCTACGGCGCCGACACCGCCGCGGCGACGTCCGTCGCCCGCCGGCTGCGGACCGGAGCGGTCAACGTCAACACCGGCATGTTCAGCGCCTACGCGCCCAGCGGCGGCTACAAGCAGAGCGGTCTCGGCAGGGAGCGCGGGCCCGACGGCATCCGGGCCTTCCAGGAAGTGAAGCACCTGGCCATCGGCGGGCTCCGGTGAGCCCGTCCAACCGAAAGGAAGAGGAAATGGCGTCCGAACTGAACCTGGACTGGCTGATCTCGGTCGACGACCACGTGCTGGAGCCGCCGAACGTGTGGGTCGACCGCGTACCGAGCAAGGACCGCGACCGCGCGCCGCACATGGAGGTCGGCGACGACGGCATGGACTTCTGGGTCTACGACGGCAAGCGGATGCCCAGCTCCGGCCTGAGCGCCGTGGTGGGGAAGGCGAAGGAGGAGTTCAGCCCGGAACCGGTGCCCTACAGCGAGATGGCGCCCGGCTGCTACGACGCCGCCGCGCGGGTGAAGGACATGGACCGCGCCGGCATCCTCGCCTCGCTGTGCTTCCCGTCGGTGACCCGCTTCTGCGGTCAGCTCTTCTACGAGGCCGAGGACCGCGAGTTCGGGTTCACGTGCCTGCAGGCCTACAACGACTGGATGATCGACGAGTGGTGCGCGGCCGCGCCCGGCCGCTACATCCCGCTCATCCTGATCCCGCTGTGGGACCCGAGGCTGGCGGCCGAGGAGATGGAGCGCTGCGCCGCCAAGGGCGCCACCTCGTTCGCGTTCTCGGAGAACCCGGAGCCGCTCGGCCTGCCGACCATCCACGACCCGAACGGCTACTGGGAGCCGGTGATGGCCGCGGCCAACGACCTGGAGATGGTCGTGTCGATGCACGTCGGGTCGTCCTCGACGCTGCCGCAGATCTGCTCGGACGCGCCGTTCATGGCCAACCTCACCTGGGGCGCGACCAGGACCTCGGGCACGATGCTGTCGTTCCTGTTCAGCGGCCTGTTCCAGCGCTACCCCAAGCTGAAGATCGCGCTGTCGGAGGGCGAGGCCGGCTGGGCGCCCTACTTCCTGGAGCGGGCCGAGCAGGTCCTGGACAAGCAGCGCCACTGGGTCAAGCGCGGCACGAAGTTCATGGACCACGCCGGCAGCGGCGACGTGGTCGACCTGGACAACCTCGACCTGCGGGCCGACTTCCGCGACCACATCTACCTCTGCATCATCGAGGACGCGCACGCCATCGCCAGCCTCGGCGAGATCCCCGAGGACAACCTGATGTGCGAGACCGACTACCCGCACTCCGACACCACCTGGCCCAACAGCATCGAGGTGGCGAAGAAGACCATGGTCGGCCTGCCGGCGGAGACGCAGTACAAGATCCTCCGCGGCAACGCCGAGCGCCTCTACCGGTTCACGCCGGCCGAGCCGCCCGTCAAGGCCGGAGTCTGAACGATGAGCGGTCGTGTCGTCGTCGACCGGGACAAGTGCATCGGCGCGGGGATGTGCCTCGTCTTCGCGCCGGGGACCTTCGCCCATGACGAGGAGAGCACGGCGGTCGTCGTCGACCAGCGAGGCGACCCGGAGGACGCCATCAGATCAGCGGTGGAAGGGTGCCCCACCGGGGCGCTGAGCAGAGCGAAGGACGGAGCGACGGCGTGAGCGCCATGCTGGACGGCAAGAGCGCGGTGGTCACCGGCGCGGGCTCGGGCGTGGGACGCGCCTCGGCCCTCCGGTTCGCCGAGGAGGGCGCGCGCGTGGTGTGCGCCGACATCAGCCTCGAGCGGGTCGAGGAGACGGCCGAGCTGATCGGGAAGGCGGGCGGCGCCGCGGTGGCCGTCCGTGCCGACGTCTCCGCGGAGGACGACGTCGTCGCGATGCTCGCGGCGGCGGCCGACCACTTCGGCCGGCTGGACA
Source organism: Spirillospora sp. NPDC029432 (assembly GCF_040703975.1). Classification (NCBI taxonomy): domain Bacteria; kingdom Bacillati; phylum Actinomycetota; class Actinomycetes; order Streptosporangiales; family Thermomonosporaceae; genus Spirillospora; species Spirillospora sp. NPDC029432. The sequence continues at coordinate 38,985 of NZ_JBEZWH010000020.1, read as the reverse complement.
TCCTGTTCAACAACGCCGGGATCCCCACGCCCCGGCTCGGAGCCAGGCTGGAGGACCATTCCGCGGACGACTTCGAGCGGCTGATCGGGGTCAACCTCCGCGGCGTCTTCCTCGGCAGCAAGCACGCGGTGCTCCGCTTCAAGGAGCAGGGCGGCGGCGGGGTCATCCTCAACACCGGTTCGGTGGCGGGTCTCGTCGGCTGGGGCGGCTCGGTGTACGGCGCCACCAAGGGCGGCGTGCACCAGCTCACCCGGGCCGTCGCGATCGAGGGCGCGCCGTTCGGCATCCGGGCGAACGCCATCTGCCCGGCGGGGATGCCGTTCACGAAGTTCATGGCGGCCGGAGGGCTCGGCGACGAGTCGGGCCCGAGCGAGGAGGCGGTGCGGCACACCGGCGCCCAGCATCCGCTCGGGAAACCGATCACCGCCGAGGACTGCGCCGAGGCCGCGATCTACCTGGTGTCGGACCGGTCGGCCAACGTCACCGGCGTCCTGCTCCCGGTCGACGGCGGGTACGTGGCGAAGTGAGGGACGATGACTGAGACACAGGCGCTGGACCGGGCGCGGATCCGGGAGCTGTTCGACCTCCGCAGCAGCTACAACGCGCGGATGGGCGGCGACTTCACCACGGACCCGTACCCGATCTGGCACGAGCTGCGGGAAAGCGGGCCGGTGCACGAGGGCACCGTCCACGAACTGACCGGGTACCGCGGTTCGGCCGTCTTCCAGGGCCTGCCCGAGCCCGACCGGCCGCACTACTCGGCGTTCGGCCACGCCGCCCTGGACGCGGCCTACCGCAACCCGGAGGTGTTCGCCTCCTCCCCGGACGAGGTCGACCCCACCGGCGCCGCCGACGTCTCCAACAGCATGCTGTCGATGGCGGGGGACCAGCACCGCCGCTACCGCGCGCTGGTGCAGCCGTCGTTCGTGCCGGCGCGTGCCAGGTGGTGGATCACCAACTGGATCGAGCGGACGGTCCACGAGCTGATCGACGGGTTCGCCGGCGACGGCCGCGCGGAGCTGAACGTCGACTTCTGCGCGGCCATCCCGCTGCTGACCATCACCGGCAGCTTCGGGATGCCGCCCGAGCAGGCGCTCGAAGTGCGGGAGTCGCTGCAGGACCCGGTGAAGATCGTGCGGATGCTGGAGCCGATCGTCGCCGCCCGCCGGGAGGCGCCGCGGGACGACCTGATCAGCGTGCTCGTCGAGGCGGAGCTCAAGGAGGAGGACGGCGGCACCCACCGGCTCTCCGACGCCGAGATCTACTCGTTCGCGCTGCTGCTGCTGTTCGCGGGGTCGGGCACGACCTGGAAGCAGATGGGCATCACGATCACCGCCCTGCTGCAGCGGCCGGAACTGCTCCAGCGGGTCAAGGAGGACCGCTCGCTGCTCCGCCCGGCGACAGAGGAGGCGCTGCGGTGGATGCCCACCGACCCGATGTTCTCCCGGTACGTGACGCGGGACGTCGACTTCCACGGCACGCGCCTCCCCGCCGGCTCGGTGCTGCACCTGTGCCTGGGCGCGGCGAACCGCGACCCGGCCCGGTGGGAGCGTCCGGACGAGTACGACATCGCCCGGACGATGCGGGCCTCGTTCGCGTTCGGCGGCGGCCCGCACATCTGCCTCGGCATGCACGTCGCCCGGGCGGAGATCAGCACCGGCATCGGAGCGCTGCTCGACCGGCTCCCGAACCTGCGGCTGGACCCCGACGCCGCCGAGCCCCGCTTCATCGGCATGTACGAACGCGGAGTCACCGAGATCCCCGTGCTCTTCGGCTAGAAGGACGATCCCATGAGCGAGAGAGAACCCGGCTACAAGGCGCCCGACCTCGGACTGGTCGGGGCCGAGCACGTCAGGCGCTACCAGGAGACCGGCGGCGAGGTCGGCTACATGTGGAACGGCGTTCCGACGCTGCTGCTGACCACGACCGGCCGCAGGAGCGGGCAGCCCCGCACCTCGGCCATGATCTTCGGCCGCGACGGCGACGACTACCTCGTCGTCGCGTCCATGGGGGGCGCTCCCCAGCACCCGCAGTGGTACCGCAACCTGGAGGCCACCCCCGAGGCGGAGATCCAGGTGCGGGCGGAGCACCTGCCGGTGACGGCACGCACCGCGTCCGAGGACGAGCGGCCCCGGCTGTGGAAGATCGTGACGGAGGTCTGGCCGAACTACGACGTCTACCAGTCCCGTACCGAACGCCGCATCCCGGTCGTGGTGCTGTCCCCGACGTGAGCGCGAGTAACATGACCGCCGTGCCATGGGCCGAGAACGCAGCCGACCGGTCGCCGCTGGTGCAGCGGTGGCGGACGCGCAACATGCAGCAGACTCGCACCATGGTCGACGCCGCCCAACGGCTGATCACCGAGAAGGGCGGCCAGTGGACGACGCAGGAGCTCGCCAAGGAGGCCGGCGTCGCGGTCCAGACCTTCTACCGGCACTTCGGCGGGAAGGACCAGCTTCTCCTGGCCGTCCTCGAGGACCTGATCGACCGGCAGACCGAGGTGTACGAGGCCTCGACGCGGGACATCGACGACCCGGTCGAGCGCCTGCGCCGGTACATCGTGTCCGCGCTGGAGAGCCTGGGAAACGGGAGCGGGAACGCGGCGGCGCGGTTCATCACCACTGAGCACTGGCGGCTCCTCCAGCTCTTCCCGGAAGAGGTGTCGCGCGCCTCCCGCCCGTTCGTCGGCATGGTCGCCCGGGAACTCGAGGCGGCGCGGCGGGCGGGGCTGCTCGCCCCGCGCGACGTCGAGCACGATGCCGAGTTCCTGTCCATGCTGGTCATGTCCGTCTTCCATCACCACGCGTTCGCGCCGGGCGAGGAGCCGGTCGAGGCGATCGCCGAACGTCTCTGGAGATTCTGCCTGACCGGCATCGGCGGCCGGCCGGGCGGCGCGGCCGACGGGACCTGAGCCGCACGGCGGCCCGCGCACGAGCGGCGCGGGCCGCCGTGCGACCCGGCACCCGAGGCGTACGGACCCCCTTCCGCCCCCCCGGTGTGATCATGCGGCCGCGCATCTGACCTCGACGTCGATCTAGACATTTCGCCTGGGCGTTCACCGGTCGGCCCCCGCATGTCCGGGCCCGCCCGAACGCCGACAACCGAGCCGCCGCTGGAGGCCGTTGATGGAAAGCCAGAGAAGCTACAGCCGACGGATCGCCGAACTGGCCGAGGAACGCCCCGACGAGCGGGCGCTGTGCTTCAGCCTGCTCGACGGCGAGGAGGTGACCTTCACCAGGAGCGAGCTGCACCGCCGGTCGAGCCAGGTCGCCGGTGCGCTCGCCGACCGCGGGCTGGGCCTGGGGGACAGGGTCGCGCTGAGCCTCCGCAACACCCCCGAGTTCGTCCTGGGCGCACTCGCCGCGTGGAAGCTCGGCGCGGTGCCGGTCCCGGTGCGGTGGGACCTGCCGGATTGGGAGCTGTCGCGGGTCCGGGAGGTGATCGACCCGAAGGTGCACCTCGGCCCGTCCGACATCCCGTGGATCCGGGCGACCGCCGGCGACCCGGTGCCCGACCTGCCCGACGCGGTGTCGCCGCAGGTCTTCGGCATCTGCAGCAGCGGTTCCACGGGCACCCCCAAGGTGATCATCAGCGAGAGCCCCGCGCTCTTCGACGAGGCGCGCGCGACGCCGTTCGCGGCGGCGTGGCAGCCGGTCCCGCGCCCCGAGACCATCCTCGTGCCGGCGCCGATGTACCACACCAACGGCTTCTCCCCGCTGATGAACCTGCTGGGGGGCGACCGCCTCCTGGTCATGGAGAAGTTCGACGCGGCGCGCGTGGTCGACCTCATCGAACGGCACCGTGTGTCGACGTTCACCGCGACGCCCACCATGCTGCAGCGCATCGCGAACCTTCCGGACATCGGCCGGCGCGACCTGTCCAGCCTGCAGTGGTTCATGCAGGGAGCGGCGCCCATGCCGCCGTCGCTGGTGCGCCGGTGGGCCGACCTGATCGGGCCCGAACGCGTCTTCATGGCCTACGGCATGACCGAGGGGTTCGGTCTCACCGCGCTGCGGGGCGACGAGTGGCTCACGCACGAGGGGAGCGTCGGGCGCGGCTTCCGGGGCACCGAGATCCGCATCCTCGACGAGGCGGGGAAGGAACTGCCGCCGGGAGAGACCGGCACGGTCTACCTGAAGTCGGCGGCCCTCAAGGGCTCGTACACCTACCTCGGGACGAACGAGCGCGCCGCGGCCACCGAGGACGGGTTCCAGACGGCGGGGGACATGGGGTACCTCGACGACGAGGGCTACCTGTACCTCAAGGACCGCGCGGTCGACATGATCATCACCGGTGGCGCCAACGTGTTCCCCGCCGAGGTGGAGACCGCGCTCATCGACCACCCGAAGATCGCGGACGTGGTGGTGATCGGCCTGCGCGACCCCGAGTGGGGCCGCCGGGTCCACGCCGTCATCGAACCCGCGGACCCCGCCGCGCCGCCCTCGGCCGACGAGGTGATCGCCTTCGCGAAGGGGCGCCTGGCCGCCTACAAGGCGCCGAAGACGGTGGAGATCGTGGACGCCGTCCCCCGCAGCGCCGCTACCAAGGTCAGCCGCGGCGCCATGGTCAAGGCGCGCGGCGGCTGAGGCGGGAACGGGCCGGGAGGCGCCTTGTCATCGGCCGCGGAATTGTGGTGGTCGTTGTTCGTGGAAGGCGGTGATGCTCTCGTGCAGGTCTGAGGTGGTGAGGGTGACGGGCTGGGCCAGTGCCTCCCATTGCAGGGAGGCCTCCAGCCCGCCGGCCGCCTGCTCCAGACCGTTCTTGGTCAGCCGCAACGCGATCGGCGCGGCCTGCGCAATGCGCTCGGCCATGGCCAAAGCGTGCTGGAGCGCGTCGTCGGCGGTGTCGTTGACCAGCCCCCACTCCAACGCCAGCGCGGGCGCAACCTGCCGCCCGGTGTAGAGCATCTCGCGGGCACGAGTGATCCCGACCGCCTCCGGCAACAGCCAGGTCGCCGCCATCCCCCCGTGCGTGCCCCGGAACACGAACGGGGTACTGAAATGCGCACCCGGCCCGGCCACCCGCAGATCACACGCCAGCGCCAGACACACCCCCGCACCCACCGCCGGCCCGTTCACCGCCGCGATCACCGGAAACGACAACCACCGCGGCCGCAACCAACTCCGATAGAACGGCAGCATCCGCTCCCGCAACCGATCGATCGTCACCTCCCCACCCTGACCCTGGTCCTGGTTTTCGACCAGCCACGACAGATCCGCGCCCGAGGAGAAGGACTCACCCTGCCCCGTCACCACCAGCACCCGCGTCCCGGAATCGGCCGCCACCCGATCCAGCACCCGGTCCCAATCCCGGGTCATCTCCTCGGTCATCGCATTACCCACACCCGGCCGGTTCAACGTCACCACCCGAACCCCCGGCCCCGCCTCACTCAACAGCACCGCACCACCGGAATCACCAGCCACTTAACGATCCCTTCCACCACCAAAGTCAAAATCAAAACGCTATCGCAGCCCCCTGCCGGAACCGAGTTCCCGCAGCGGTGTCGTGGAGCGGGCGTGCCTGGTCGCGCCGGCGAAACGAACCCGTGCGCGGCCCGACCGATCCCGCTACTCTTCGATATGTTGACAACTTTATTGAGGATCGTGTTCAGTTCGGAAGGGCGCATGAACGGAGAAGGAGCGCGCATGAAGTTGCGACTGGGGCAGACCCTGAAGAGCGTCGTGGACTCGACCTCGGTGGTCGTGATCAGGAGTCCTCAGGAGGACGTCACGGTGACCTGCGGTGGCCACGAGATGACGGAGGAGCCGGGAGGCGAGGTGCCCGCCGCGGGCGGGGCCGGCGGCCCGGGCCTCCTGCTGGGGAAGCGGTACACCGTGGAGGGGATGGAGATCGAGCTGCTGTGCACCAAGGGCGGCGAGCACGCGGTCGCCGTCGACGGCGTGGCGCTCGAGCAGAAGTCGGCCAAGCCCCTCCCCGCGTCGGACTGATGGCGGCCGGGGAACGGGCGGCGGCCGTGCCCGGGCACGTGGTGGTCGTGGGCGCCGGCCTCGGCGGGCTGCGCACGATCGAGAGGCTGCGTTCGGACGGGTACGCGGGACGGATCACGCTGATCGGCGCCGAGCGGCATCCGCCGTACGACCGGCCGCCGCTGTCGAAGCAGATCCTCGACGGACGCTGGGAGCCCGAGCGGGCGACCCTCCGCGACAGCGCTGGCCTGGCGGACCTCGACGTGGCGATGCGGCTGGGCACCCATGCAGTGGCGTTGCGCGGGACGACGGTCGACCTGGACGACGGCGGCAGCGTCACCGGCGACGCCGTGGTCGCCGCGACGGGACTCGTCCCGCGCAGGGTGCCGCACCAGCCGGACGGCGTCGCGTCCCTGCGGACCCTCGACGACGCGCTCGCGCTGCGGAAGGCGTTCGACTTCGCCGGCTCGCTGATCGTCGTGGGCGGAGGGTTCATCGGAGCGGAGGTCGCCTGCGCCGCCCGCCGCAGAGGCATCGAGGTCACCGTTCTGGAGGCCCTGGCGGCGCCCTGCGAGCGGGTCCTGGGGCGCGAGGTCGGCGGGCTCGCGGCCCGGCTCTTCCAGGACGCGGGGATCGACCTGCGCCTAGAAACGCGGATCCTGCGGATGCCCGACCGGCACACGATCGAGCTCGCGGACGGGACGCTGCTGTCGGCCGACGTGGTCCTGGCGAGCGTCGGCGGTATCCCGGACCTCACCTGGCTCGGCGGCGCCGGGGTGCGGGTCCAGGACGGCCTGGCCTGCGACGCCCGCGGCCGCGCCATCGGCCTGGAGGACGTCTGGGCCGTGGGGGACGCGGCCGCCTGGTGGGACCCGGTCACCGGCGAGTACCACCGCGGGGAGCACTGGAGCACCACGATCGACCACGCCTCGCGGGTCGCCCGCGACATCCTCGGAGCCGAACCCCCGGCCGCCGCCCCGCCCTACGTCTGGTCCGACCAGTTCGATCTCAGGCTGCAGGTCGCCGGCCGGACGGGCGGCGCGGACGAGGTGGTCGCCCTGCACGGTTCGGGGCTGGAGGACGGCCCCGTGAAGGGGACCGTCGCCGGGTACCTCACCGGCGGCGTGCTGAGCGGCGTCGTCGCGTTCGGCGCCCCGGCGCCGTTCATGCGCTACCGCGCACTCGTCGCGTCCGGCGCCGACCGTTCGATGGTCCTCAAGGAAATGGCCCGGTGAACACCGCTCGGGCGGGCATCTACCTGCCGCAGGTACGGATGGATCTGGCGACCATCGAAGCGCGCGCACGGGCGGCGGAGGACGCCGGATTCCACTCCGCCTGGTTCATGGACCACCTGTCGCCCCCGGCCGGCCGCGGCCTGCCCATGCTCGACGCCTGGACCGTCGCGACGGCGGTCGCGGTGCGCACCGAGCGGCTGCGTGTGGGCCACCTCGTGCTGTGTACGGAGTTCCGCCATCCGGCGATGCTGGCGAAGATGGCCGCCAGCCTCGACGTCGTCTCCGGCGGCCGGTTCGACCTCGGGCTGGGGTGGGGCTCGGTCGCCCGGGAACTCGCCGACTACGGGTTCACCGGCGCCGGCCCCGCGGTGCGCGCCGAGCGGCTCGGCGAGACCATCGAGATCCTCCGCGCGCTGTGGACGGGCGAGGAGGTCGACTTCGACGGGAGGCACTGGACGCTCCGGGACGCGGTCTGCCTCCCGCGCCCGGTCTCCGGTGAGGTGCCCATCCATATCGGCGGTGCCGGGCCGAAGCTCACGCTGCCGCTCGTCGCCCGCTCGGCCGACTGGTGGAACTGCCCGTCCAGCGCCGCGCACCGGATCGCCGAGCTGCGCCCGTCGATCGGCGCGGCGCGCGTCTCGGTGCAGCATCCGATCGGGCTCGCCCCCTCGACCGCCGCCCGGGACGAGGTCGTGGAGCTCGCGCGGCGCCGCTTCGGTGCGTGGGGCGGGCTGATCGCCGGGACGCCCGACGAGGTCGCCGCGGCGCTGCGCCCGGAACGCGAGGCCGGGGCCGAGCTGTTCGTCTGCCAGTTCCACGACTTCGGGCGCCCCGAGTCGTCCAGACTCTTCGCCGAGGAGGTCCTTCCGGCGCTCGGCTGACTCCGCCGCCCGGGGTGCCGATGATCCGCGGGTCAGCGGCACCCCGGTCGGGAGGCGTCGGGAGGCGTCCGGTGTCACAACCGGGATTCGACGGGTGCGGAGGCCGCCGGGCCGCCGGCCGGGAGGTTGCGGATCATGGCGTCCTGGGTGAACGAGGCGATGAGGCGGCCGTCCTCGGTGAGCACCTGGCCGCGCACGTGGCTCATGCCCGCCCCGGCGTAGGCGCCCTCGTGGTGGTAGCGGATCCAGCCGTCCCAGCCGAGGGGCTCGTGGAACGTCACCCCGATGCCCATGGGCGCGGTCGAGATGGTGTGGTGCGCCTGGGCCGTGCCGACCCCCGCATGCGGGCGCATCGAGGTGGCGATGGACAGATGCCCGGTGAAGTGGGTCAGCAGCGCGCGGCGGAGGTCGTCGCGTTCGGGCACGGCGTCGTAGCGCAGCCAGGCGTTCACGACGGGCGGCCCGACCTCCTCCGGATCGTCGAGGTCCCGGATGCCCTCGATGCGCACCTCCCGGCCCTGCATCGGCATCCCGGCGGGGTACGCGGTGCCGGGGCCCCCGACGGGCCCGCCGGTCCACCGGTCATGCCTGATGACGTCGGGCTGCGGCCGGTCCAGCAGCAGGGTGACGGTCGAGCGGATCCGGTCGTTCTGCGCGACGGCGACCGTCGCGCTCGCGAAGGACCGACCGGCCTGGACCGGGGTGACGGTGAACTCGAGGGGAAGCGCCGGGTCGCCCACGGAGACGAACAGCGCGTGCGCGGAACGGACGGTACGCCCGGGCAGGGCCTTGCCCACGGCCACGACCGCCTGCGCGAGCATCTGGCTGCCCTCCACCACCTGGCGCCCTTCGTCGAAGCTGTCCCCCCGGAACCGGCGCGGCCCGTCGGGGCCGTCGTCGACCGCCTCCACATCGAAGATGTCGATCATCTGCTGCGATGCCGTCTCGGTCATGCCCGCACTCCTTCACACGTGCCCGTCCACGGTCTGTGGTTGCGCCTCGAATCAGTGAATCAGTATTATTAGAAATATCAAACTATCTGTGCCGGGTGAAGGAGCGCCATGACGGGACGCCCGGGAGCCGGCGAGGCCGGACCGCGAGCACGCAAGGAGACGCCCGAGTGAACCCGACCATCGCCGCGGCGGAGGAGACCCCGCGCCACGTCCTCAACGAACTCGGCTTCTCGACCAGGCGGGTCGGCGAGGAACTGCACGGCACGGCCTCGATCACGCCGCAGATGCACGTGCCGGGGACCTCCCATCTGCGGACGTCCATCCTCGCCACCTGGGCGGACATGCTGACCGGCCTGCTCGCGACCCGGGTCATCGCCCCGCGCGTACCGGTGACGCTCGAACTCGACGTGCACCTCTACCGGCCGGCTCCGGCGGCCGGCGACCTCGTCGGGATCGCCAGGACGGTCAAGGCCGGCCGCTCGACGATCGTCGCGGAGGTCGACTTCACCGTGGACGGCGAGCCGCTGGCCATCTCGAAAGGCCTGTTCATGATGGCGCCGGACCCCGACGTGCGGCTGCCGCCGATGCACAGCCTCGATTCCCCCGCGACGGGCGCGCGGCTGGCCGTGCCGCTGGCCGAGCGCGTGGGCTGCGAGCGCCGCGGCGCGGGGACGGCCGCCCTTCCCCGGAGGGAGGACGGGCTGAACGCCACCGACTCCGTCAACGGCGGGCTCATCGCTCTGGTCGCGGAGGAGGCGGTGCTGTCGCTGGCGCCCGGCGACACGCTCCGTTCGCTCAGCCTGACCTACCTCCACGCAGCGCGCGTCGGGCCCGTGGTCGCGACCGCACGCCTGCGCGACGGGCTCGCCCGGGCGGAGCTGCGCGACTCCGGCCACGGCGACCGCCTCACGGGCCTGGTGACCGCCAGAACCTTCCGTGGCTGACGCCCGTCCTCCCCGATGGCGGACGCCGCACGCGAGGCGCACCGCACGGGCGCTCGTGGCGACCCATCGGCAACGTACGGAATCGCCCGGATTCGACGCCTTTTGAGAAGGGAGGGCCCACAGTGCCCTCAAAGGCCGAACGACCTGGTGCGAGCCCGTGGCCAGGGCTCGCCGACATCGCGACGGGGGCACCGGAGTCCCTGATCGTCCTGGGGTCGGCGTACCTGTGGTCCCGCTGGCGGCGGAGAAGAGGCGCCTGAGATGAAGGTCGGCTTCGTGGTGGGCGGCGACCTGGAGCGGGCCGTCCGCCTCGAACGGCGCGGCGCCGACTCGCTGTGGACGGGCGGTCACGTCGCCTCGCGGAATCCGTCACCCGAGCCGATGATGAACCTCGCCCGCTTGTCCGCGGTGACCGGTCGTGCCCGGCTCGGCACCTCGGTACTGCCGCTGCCGCTCTATCCGCCGGCGATGATCGCGAAGCAGGTGGCCGACCTCGACCGGGCGACCGCCGGCCGGCTGCTCCTCGGGGTCGGGATCGGCGGCGAGTACCCGCAGGAGTTCCGGGCCTGCCAGGTTCCGCTGGAGGAGCGCGGGCGCCGGCTGGACGAGGCGGTCCCGCTGCTGCGCAGGCTGTGGACGGCGGAGGAGATCTCCCACGACGGCCCCCTGTTCGCCATGGAGAACGTCAGGATCCACCCCGCGCCGGCACAGGCCGGTGGCCCGCCCGTCGTCATCGCGGGCCGCAAGGAACGGGCGATGCGCCGCGCGGCGGCGATCGGCGACGGGTGGATGCCCTACCTGTACTCACCGCGCCGGTACGCGGCGTCGGTCCGGCGGATCCGGGCGATCGCGGCCGAGGCGGGCCGCGACCTCGGCGGATTCGGCTGGTACGCCTTCGTGTTCGTGAACGTCCACGACGACGGCCCGCGCGCCCGCCGGGAGGCGGCGCGCACCATCGGCGGCACCTACGCCCAGGACTTCCACGCCATGATCGGCAGTGTGGCGGTCGTGGGAACGGTGCCCGAGGTGATCGGCGAGCTGCGGGCCTTCGCCGCCGCCGGCGTCCGGCACTTCGTCTTCATGCCGGCGCCGGGTACCGGCGACGCCGACGCCGTCATCGACCGCCTTCTCGACGACGTCCTCCCCGCGGTACGCGAGTAGTCCGGACGGAGCCACCGGCCGGACGCGGGCGCGGGACCCGGGACGTTCCGGGTCAGCGGGAGTCGTCGCGGTCGCGAGGCAGAGGCCCGCCGAGCAGCCACGTTCCCGGGCCGTTGGCCGCGCCCGGCCCGGGGAGCACGTCGACCGTGTCCGCGGTGACCGGCTCACCGCACTCCGAGCAGGCCACTCGGGGGGTGAACTCGTGGCCGCACGCTTCGTGGACGAGCCGGACGGGCGGCCCGCCGGCCGGTGTCTGCCACCGGTCGCCCCAGGCCATCATCGCCATGAGCACGGGAACCAGTTCCCGCCCGGCCTCGGCGAGGTGGTACTCGTGGCGCGGCGGGCGGTCCTGGTAGCGCCGGCGTTCGAGGATCCCCGCCGCGACCAGGTCCTCCAGCCGCTTGGCGAGCAGGTTGCGGGAGATGCCCAGGTTGCCGGCGATGTCGTCGAAGCGGTGCAACCCCAGATAGACGTCCCGCACGATCAGCGGGCTCCACCACTGCCCGACGACCTCGAGAGTGCGGCCGATCGAGCAGTGCATGTCGGCGAAGCTGGTCTTCTGCACGCTTCCAGTCTAGTGAGTTGACTCATTGAACGCACCGCTCGTAGGGTGAGCCCCGGACAGTGAGTTCAATACAAGTACTTACTAGGAGGTCGGCCATGCCCTTCGTGGAGGTCTTCGCGCCCAGGGGCGCCCTGGACGGCGAGCGCGGCACCCGGGCCAAGGAGCGGCTGGTGGCGGAGGTCATGGCGGCCGAGGGTGCGCCCGACACCCCCGCCGCACGGGACATCTCCTGGCTGGTGGTGACCGAGCCGGACGACTGGTTCGTCGGCGGCCGCCCGCTGCCCGCCGACGAGCCCCCGCGCTACCTGGTTCGGGTCAGCGTCCCCGCCGGGTCGCTGGACGACGGCAAGCGCCGCGACATGATCGAGCGCGTCACGCGCGTTCTGGCCGACGCCGACGAGGACGCCGGCCGCGTCTATTCCGCACCGGTCGCCTGGGTGCATCTCGTCGAGATCCCGGACGGCAACTGGGGCGCCATGGGCCGCGTCTTCCGCCTGCCGGACATCATCGAGCACGTGGCCGGCGCCCCGGCTGCCGGCTAGGAATCTCCGGCCCGGCTACGGGAGCGGCGGGCTCCAGTGGCGCGCCCTCCGGTCGTCATGTGCCCTCCTGGGCGAGGAAGCGGGCGATGGTCTCCAGCGCCGCCGCCGACTCCGGACGGTCGGGGTGGACGGAGGGCCAGGCGTGCGGCACGCCCCGTTGGATGTCGAGCGCGGTCCGCACCCGGGCCCGCGCCAGCGCGGACGCCATGGTGAGCGTGTCGTCCAGCAGTACCTCGTCGGTGCTCGCGAGCAGCAGGGTCGGCGGGAAGCCGGCGAGGTCGGCCAGTAGCGGGGAGGCGAGCGGGTCGGCGGGATCGTGTCCTTGGAGGTACTGGCCGGCGGCCTGGCGCGCGGCGGCGTGCGAGAACAGCCGGTCGGACGCCGCCCGCGAGCCGTAGCTGCCCGCGGTGCAGCGCAGGTCGAGCCAGGCCGACGCCAGGACGAGCGCACGGGGGACGGCGACCCGCGCCCGCGGGCAGGCGGCCACGAGCGCCGCGGCGAGGCCGCCGCCCGCCGAGTCCCCGACGGCGGCCGGGGGAGGCCCGCCCTCGGCGAGGACCCGTTCATGGACGGTCATCGCGTCGTGCAGCGCGGCCGGGAAGGGATGCTCCGGCGCGAGCCGGTAGTCGACGGCGACGACGCGCGAGTTCGTGGCGGCGGCGAGGCGGGCGGCGAAGGGCGCGAACAGGGCGGCCGAGCCCAGCCGGTAGCCGCCTCCATGGAAATAGGTCAGGACGCCCCGCGGCCGGGGCGGAGCGCACACGACGCAGGGGACGTCCCCGTACCGGACGCCGGTGACCTCGACACCGGGGATCTCCGGCGGTGCCGCGGCTCCGGCGGCGGCGCGCAGGGCGGCGAGGTCGTCGGGCGTCGGTACCGTCGAGCGGCGCTGCTCGGGGAGCCGCCATGCGGCGGGGGCGGCGCTCACGGCAGGACGTAGGGGTCTTTGATCGAGGCGCCGCCGTCCACCGCGATCGTCTGGCCGGTGATGAAGTCGGAGAGTCCGCCGCTCAGGAAGAGCGCGGCCGACGCGATGTCGAGCGGCCGGCCGTTCTTCTGGAGCGGCACCGGGATGGTGGGGCGCTCGCGCGTCGCCTCCTCCGGATTCGCCGCCAGGATGCGCGGCGTGAGGATGGAGCCGGGGGCGACGGCGTTCACGCGGATGCCGTGAGGGCCCAGCTCCTCCCCGAGCGTCCGCACCCAGGAGATGAGACCGGCCTTGGCGGCCCCGTACGCGCCGTGGCGCACCGACGCCGTCATGCCGTGCACGGAGGCGACGAACACCATCGTCCCGGGCGTGCCGGTGTCGACCATGTGCCGGCCGATGTGCCGGCCCAGCAGGTACGCGTGGCGGAGGCAGATGTCGAACTGCGCGTCCCAGGTCCGCTCGTCCATGTCGATCGCCTCGACCCATTCGGCCAGCCCGACGATGTCGACGAAGCCGCCGAGCGGGCCGCCGACCGCCGCCGTGGCCTCCTCGACCAGCCGGACGACCTCGTCCCCGCGGGTGACGTCGCCGACCCAGGGGACGCCTCCGACCTCCTCGGCTATCTCTTTGGCGCGGGCGGCGTCGATGTCGACGCACACCACCCGTGCCCCGCACTGGGCGAGCGCGTGGCTCGTCTGGCGGCCCATTCCCTGTCCGGCGCCGACGACGACGATGGTCCGGCCGTCGAGGCGGAGGAGTTCCTGGTAGCCCGGCACCGGGCTCTGGTCGGTGGAGGTCATGTCTGGTCGCCCTTCCCGTGTCTGGCTGGGGTCTTCCGTCGCGCGTCCCGGCCGGTCAGGCCATGGAGGCGCCTCCGTTCGCCCGCAGGACCTGCCCGGTGACGAACCGCGACGCGTCGGCCGCGAGGTAGAGCATCGCCCAGGCGATGTCGGACGGCTCGCCGATCGTTCGTAGCGGTGTGTGCGCCGCTCGATCAGCGAAGATCTGTTCGCGTTTCGCCTCGTCGACGGTGCCGTCGTCGCCGACCCAGTAGCGCTCCGTCATCCCGGTCGGCACCCAGCCGGGCGCGACGGTGTTGGCGCGCACGCCGTGGGGGCCGACCTCGGCGGCGAGCGTGCGGGTCAGCGTCGCCACCGCCGCCTTGCTCATCGCGTAGCAGGAGATGCCGGGCGTCGCCGTGTCCATCCCGGTGGACGCGACGTTGATGATCGAGCCGGCCTTGCGTGCCGTCATCGCGCGGGCCGCCGCGGCGCATCCCCAGTAGGTGCCCTTGAGATTGACGTCGAGGACGAGGTCGAGTTCCTCTTCGGGGGTGTCGACGATGGGTCCGTAGCGGATCACGCCGGCGACGTTGGCCCAGACGTCGATGCGCCCGTGGCCGTCCAGCGCGGCCCGGGCGACGCCGTCGACGGCCGCCCGGTCGGTGACGTCGGCCGGAACCGCCGTCGCCGCGCGGCCGAGGGCCCGTACCGCGCCGGCGGTCGCGCGGAGGCCGGACTCGGCGACGTCGGTCAGCACGATGTCCGCTCCGGCCTGGGCGAACGTGATGCAGGCCTGGCGGCCGATGCCGCTGGCCGCCCCTGTGACGACGGCCGTCCGCCCGGTGAGGTCGAACGCACGCTCAAGCTCCGTGTGCATGGGTCTCCGTTAGCCTTGGTTTCGGTGGAGTGAAAGACTTTTTGCAATACGCCTCGGCCGGGCGAGGCCGGGTGCGGTACGTTGCACACCGTCCGCCCGGTGGTGGGCGGGCGTCCGACCTGAGGGGAACGTGATGGCGCGACCGGCACCCGCCGCCGCGCGGGCAATGAAGATCATCGATCTGCTCGTCACGCACCGCGGCGAGCAGTTCACGATCTCCGACCTCGCCCGGCGCACCGGAATGAGCCTCGGCTCCGCGCACGCGGTGCTCGCCGTCCTCGAAGAGTCCGGCTACCTCGGCAGGCACCCCGTCCGGCGGACCTACGGTCTCGGGCCGGCGCTGGTCAGCGCGGGGATGGCCGCGCTGAACCAGCATCCCGCGATCCGCGCCGCCACCGAGCGGATCGACGGGCTCGCCGCCGAACTCGACGCCGACGTGGTCGTCACCGCGGCCACCCCCGTGGACATCGTGTTCGTCGCCGTCGGCGGATCGGGCTCGCGCTACGGCCCCGGGTTCCGGGAGGGCGAGCGGGTGCCGCTCGTTCCGCCGCTCGGCCTGGTCTTCATGGCGTGGGCGCATCCGGACGAGGTGGCGGCCTGGCTCGGGCGCGCCCGCGTCGACCTCGACCGTGAACGGGTCGAGAACGCGCTGGCGACCGTCCGCGAGCGCGGGTACGCGCTCGGCCGCGGCGGGACGGCGGAGCCGGCGCCCGCCGGGCCGGGGGACCCTGGGTCGCTGGCGCCGATCTCGCTGCACGACGCCTACGACCTGCCCCATGTCGAGCCGGACGAGGTGTACGGACTCGAGATGGCGTCGGCGCCGGTGTTCGACACCGACGGCCGGGTGGTCGTCGCCATCACCGCGAGCGGCTTCTCTCCCGGACTGACCGGGCGGGAGGTCACCGACATCGGGGAGCGGGTCAAGGCCTGCGCCACCGTCGTGACCAAGCGGACGCGCGGCAAGCTCCCCGCCTGACGGCCGCCGCCCCGGCATCGGCGGCCTCCGGTGCCGGATCGCGCCCACGGTCAGGAGCCCTCGAACAGGGCGCCGTAGTCGAGGCGGTGCCCGCGCTTCTCCAGTTCGGGGATGACCTCGGTGCCGAGCAGCTCGATGCTGCGCATCACCTTCTCGTGGGGCAGGGCCCCGAACTGGGAGTAGCACAGCAGCTGGTCGACCCCGGCCTCCTCGTACCGGAGGATCTTGCGGAGGCACTCCTCGGGCGTCCCTACGATGATCATGTCCTGCCCCGTGTAGCGGGCGATGTCGATGTCGCCGCGGATCGTCGGCTCCAGGAGCGGGAACGCCTTCCGCTTCTCCTCCTCCGGCAGGTGGGCCAGCTCCCACTCGAGCGTGAACTCGGCGAGGTTCTGGTACCACCACTTGACCGACTCCCAGATGCCGTAGCGCTCGGCCTCCTCGGGGTCGTCCGTGCAATGCACGAGGGTGTACGCGCCGACCCGGTCGTTCTTGAACCGGGGGAGGGGCCGTTCGCAGTCGGCCTGGCCGCGGCGGTAGGTCCGGATCGCCTCCGCCATCTTCTCGACGGGCTGCATGAGGGCGAACGACAGGAGCCCGAGCCCGAGCTTCCCGGCGTTGTACGCGGACGTCTCGCTGGCGGCGGCGAGCCATGCGGGAGGGTGCGGGGACTGGTGCGGGCGCGGGGTGATGAACCGCTCGGGGAAGTCGATGGTCTCCGACTTCCACGCCATCCGCTCCTTGCTCCACGCCTCGATGACGAACTCGAACGCCTCGCGCCACATGTCGCGGGAGCGGTCGTCGGCGGGGACGCCGAACGCGAGCTGCTCGTTGGGCGTCGACCGCCCGGACCCCCATTCGACGCGGCCGCCGCTCAGCAGGTCCACGGTGGCGACCTTCTCGGCGACCCGTACCGGATGCTGGAAACCGGACGGCAGCAGCACCACGCCGAACCCGAGCCGGATGTTCTCGGTGATCTGGGACAGCGCGCCCAGGACGGTCTCGTTGCTCGCGCAGGCGGACCGTCCTTCGCGGAAGTGGTGCTCGACGGCCCAGACCGTCTGGAATCCGAGCCGGTCGGCGAGCTTGACCTGCTCGAACGCGTCGGCGTAGGCCTGCCGCTCCGCGTTCTTCTGACCCTCGGGGAACGGTTCGGCGTAGGGGCCGGGCTTCGGCTGGAACTCGTACATCAGGTCGAGCTTCATGTGTCTCCCTCTTCCTTGCGCTCTGCTTGCTTCAGGCCGTGACGAGCCGGCGGAAACGGCTGCCGTGGAAGACCAGCGGCCGGCGGCCGGGGGCGGCCCGCAGCGCGTGGACGGCCAGCAGCGCGATCGCATGATCGCCGGCCGGGAGCTCCTCCTCGACCGAGCACTCCAGCCAGGCGACCGCGTCCCGGACGAACACCGCCCCCTCCGTGTAGGCGGTCCAGTCGATCCCGGCGAACCGGTCGCCGTCCTTCGACGACAGCGCCCGGCAGGCGTCGCCGTGGTGCTCGGCGAGCACGCTGACGCCGAGCCGCCGTGCCCGGCGGAGCCGGGGCCAGGTGGCCGACGAGTTCCGCAGGCACACCGACACGAGTCCCGGGTCGATCGAGACGCAGGTGAAGGAACTGGCGGCGATGCCCACGGGCTCGCCGCCGTCGAGTGCGCAGAGCGCGGTGACGCCGCTGGGGAAGCAGGCGTACGCCGCTCTCAGCTGGGCCGGATCTCCGGTGACGGGTTCGAGCTTGACCATGCAAGTCGCCCTCTCCTCCGAGTCTCTTTCGCAATAGCGAAAGATCTTTTCATATAGAGGAGTATGTGCATGGCTCCGAGAGGCTGTCAAGGGCAGGGGCCGTACCGAAGGGACTGCTGCCACGCGACGCGCGGCGGGTCTCGTCTCAGGCGGTGTTCACGGGCTCGCCGTCGAGGAGGACGGTCGCGATATGGGCCGCGTCCAGGTCGTGGAGCGCCTCGGCCAGGGGGAGCCGCAGGACGATCAGGTCGGCGTGCGTACCCGGGCGTACCCGGCGTGGCGGGCCTCCGGGCGTGCCGGGCGCGCCGAGGTAGGCGTCGAGGGCCTGCCGCGGGGTGAGGCGTTCGGCCGGCCCTGCGATGTCGCCGTGTGGGGTGCGGCGGTGGACCGCCGCGCGCATGACCTGCCAGGGGTCGACCGGGCCGTAGGGCGCGTCGCTGGAGAGGGCCAGGGGGACGGCGGCGTTCAGGAGGGATCGGCACCGGTAGAGGTCGGGATGGTCCTCGGCGGGGACGTCGCGGAGGTAGTCGTCGCCTCGGTCGGCGAGGAAGCCTGGCTGCGTGACGACGCGGAGACCGCGGCGGGCCAGGTCGGTGATGGTGTCCGCGGGGACGAGGGCGGCGTGCTCGATCCGGTCGCCGGGCCGTACTCCCGCCGTGTCGAACGCGGCGAGGAGGAGGAAGAGGGCCTCGCGGGTCACGCAGTGGACGGCGACACAGCGGCCGTGTGCGTGCTCGGCGGCGATCCGTGCGGCGAGGTCGTCGAGGGACGGGAGCGCCGAGTCGGCCAGGACGATCTTGCGGGGGCCGATCGTGATCCGTTCTCCGGTGCCGGCGGCGCCGAGCGAGTGGACGTGCTGGGGTACGCCGTCCAGGGACGCGGGGTCGAGGTCGGGGGTGGCGTCGGTGAGGCCGGTGATCCCCAGGCGGAGGAGGTCCCGTCCCAGGCCGGGGAGGTCCAGCGGCGGCGGGGGCGGGAGCCGGGTGCGGAGCCAGGCGTCGGCGCGCCAGAGCCGGCCGGTGGGATTGCCAGCGGGGTCGCGTTCGATGCCGGGGTGGTCGGCGTTGACGAGCCCGGTGGCGGCGATGGCGGGGGTGTTGAGCATCCACAGGGCGCCGCTGCGGTGTTGCACGCGCAGCGGGCGGTGCGGTTCCAGCCGGTCCAGGGCGGCGGCGTCGAGATCGTCGGCGAGGCCGGTGGCGCGGAGCCAGCCGTGGGCGTCGGGGGCCGCGGCGGGGAGGGCGGCGGCAAGGGCGGCGCGGTCGCGGCAGCGCAGCGAGCGGCGTTCGGCGGCCAGGGCGTGCAGGTGCAGGTGGTGGTCGTGCAGGCCGGGCAGCAGGGCTCCGCCGCCGCCGTCGAGGACGGGTTCCCCCGGGCGCCGGGGGAGAGGGCGGCCGATCTCGGTGACGCGGTCGCCTTCGGTACGGACGTCGGCGCGGTGTCCGCCGACCTCCACGTCGCGCAGGAGCACCTCACAGCTCCTTCAACACGGCGGCGGTGTGCTCGCCGGAGCGCGGCGCGCGGCCTGCGGGAGAGCGCCGGCGGGGCACGGCGACCGGCAGGGCGCCTTGTTCGGTTTCGATCATCCACCCGTCGCCGTCCTGGAACGCGGCGGGTGAGGGGGCGGGTGAGGGGGCGGGGGAGTGATCGGGGAGTGTCGCGGCGATCAGCGGTCCCATCGCCAGGTCGTGCAGCCGGGGCTCCGGCCGCAGGGCCAGGACGGCGGCGGCCAGGCCGGTGAGGGGGTCGGCGATGGCGTCGCCGGCGAACAGCGGGGAGCCGTCGCCGTCGCGGGCGACCAGGCCGCAGGAGGCGGCGATGTCGTCGCCGAAACCGACCCGCTGGGAGGAGCGGCCGTGGGCGGTGATCGAGATCCAGGCCGTTCCGGCGGCGACGGCCTCGCGGGCGTCCAGTCCCCAGCGGGCGAGCGCGTGCGGTCGGGACGCCTCGATCACGATGTCGGCGGCGTCCACCAGGGCCCGCAGCGCGGCGCGTCCATCGGCGGTGCCGGGATCGAGTACCACGCTGCGATGCCCGGCGTGCAGGAGATCGTAGAAGGCGGGGTCGCCGCGCCGTGCCCCGTCCGGCCGGTCGGGCGTCTCGACCTTGATCACGCGGGCTCCGGCGAGCCCGAGCAGATGGGCGCACAGCGGACCGGCCCACAGCGCGGAGAAGTCGACGACGAGGAGATCGCGCACCGGCCTGGCGGCGGTCGCGAGGTCGGGGGACCATGCGGCGGGGCGGGCGATCGGGCCCGCCGCGATGCCCAGCGGCTCCGCGCGCTCGGCCAGCTCCGCGCCGGTGTGGCGGGCGAGCCAGGCCGTCACCGCGGGCCACGGGTCAGCGCCGGTCTCGGCTCCGATCAGGGCGCCGAGCAGGGACGGGTCGTCCGGGCGGGCGCAGGAGACCGCGGCCCACCCGTCGGCGGTGGGCAGCAGCCGGCAGGAGCCGCCCGCCGAGATCCGGCCGCGTCGGCGGTGGTCGGTGAACGCGGCGCGCTCGGAAAGCAGCGCCGGGCCGTCGATCGCGACGCCGGTCACCGCCGCGAACCGGTCGGCCAGCTCGGCCGCCAGCGCCGCGGCACGGCCGGGCGGCATCCGCGGCGGCCCGCCGGGACGGCCGGTGAGCGGCACGATCCCGCTGCGCGCCCAGGCCGCACCCGGTTCCATGGCGGTCAGACTACTCTCGACCGGTGGATCTTCTGCGTACGAGCCTGCCCGAGCTGGCCGATGCCCTCGACCTCGGCGACGCGCCGCTGGCGGCCGTCGAACTGGACGATGCCTCGCCCGCCGTTCTCGAACGGATCGCCACCCGGGCACGCGACGCCGACCGCATCCTGATCGGCCTGGGCGACGGTCCCCCCGAGGCCGCCGACCTGCTCGACCTCACCCTCGGAAACGCCGGGTCCGCGTCGATCCCCGTCGACGACCCGGAGACGGAACTGGCCGCCCTCGCCGACGCCGTGCGCCGCAACCCGCAGGCATCACTGGTCCTGGCGCAGGTGCTGCGGGCCTCGGAGCACCTGCCCGTCCCCGCCGCGCTGGACGTGGAATCGCTCGCGTACTCCACGCTGCTCGGCGGCCCCGAGTTCGCCCGCTGGCTGGACGAGCGCGGCCCCCGCCCGCTGCCGCCCGATGCCGAGCACCCGGTCCTGGCCGAACGCGACGGCGACCTCCTGCACGTGACGCTGAACCGGCCCGAGCGCCGCAACGCCTACGGACGCCAACTCCGCGACGCCCTGGTCGAGGCCCTGACCATCGCGGTCCACGCCCCCGACGTCCGCGTCCTCCTGGACGGCGCCGGCCCCGCCTTCTGCTCCGGCGGCGACCTGGCCGAGTTCGGCACCACGCCCGACCTGGTCAGCGCGCACCTCATCCGTACCCGAGGCGGTGCGGGACGCCTCGTGCACGCGCTGCGCGACCGCATCGAGGTCCGCCTCCACGGCGCGTGCGTCGGCGCCGGCCTGGAGCTCCCCGCCTTCGCCGGAACCGTACGCGCCGCATCCGACACCGTCTTCCGGCTCCCCGAGATCGCGATGGGCCTCATCCCCGGCGCGGGCGGTACCGTCAGCCTGCCGCGGCGGATCGGCCGCCACCGCACCCTCTACCTCGCACTCACCGGACGGCCCATGGACGCGGCCACCGCACGCGAATGGGGCATGGTCGACGCATAGCCGACCGCGGCGGAGTGGCGCCCTTAAATATGCGCCCAAATCGTCAAATAATGCTCCGTGCTGGTGGTGGAGGATCCTCTCCGGGTGCATCGTGAGAAGGGGGGTGGAGCGCCCGCCTTCCATATTGTTCCGGGGAAGATTTCCATGACTGAGACGAATTCATTACCGCCGCCGTCGCGCGATCTGTGCGCCACGATGCTCGTGCACCGGCGGCTTCTCAACGAGAGCATGTCCTACCGCGCCCATCGCCGGACCATCGAGAACCGGGCGATGCAGTACGAGGCCGGGCGGGTCACGCCGGAGACCTCGGACGTGGTGACGATCCCGGTGGTCGTCCACGTGGTCCACAATCCGGCCGTGCCGGAGCAGAACATCTCCAACGAGCAGATCCAGAGCCAGATGAGGGTGCTCAACGAGGACTTCCGCGCCGCCAACGGCGACGTGGGGAAGGTGCCGGAGGTGTGGCGGCGGCTCGTGGCCGACGCGCGGATCGAGTTCCGGCTCGCCGACCGCGACCCGGAGGGCGAGCCCACCGGCGGGATCGTGCGGGTGGAGACCGACCGGCAGGGGTTCAGCTGGGACGACGGCGTGAAGTCGGCCCGTACCGGTGGTTCCGACGCCTGGCCCGCCGACCGCTACCTCAACATGTGGGTCTGCGCGCTGACCGGAGGGCTGCTGGGGTACGCGCAGTTCCCGGGCGGCCCGCCGGACACCGACGGCGTGGTGGTCCTGAACAAGGCGTTCGGCACCACCGGCCTGGCGGCGCCTCCGTTCGACGGCGGCCGGACCGCGACGCACGAGATCGGCCACTGGCTGGACCTGTACCACATCTGGGGCGACGACGACGGGGCCTGCTCCAGCGACGACAAGGTCGACGACACGCCGAAGCAGGGCGACGCGAACACCGGCCGGCCCACGTTCCCGCACATCAGCTGCGGCAACGGCCCGAACGGCGACATGTTCATGAACTACATGGACTACACCGACGACGTCGCCATGTTCATGTTCACGCACGGGCAGAGCACGCGCATGCGGGCCTGCCTGGAAGGGGCGCGGGCCTCGTTCTCGGTCGCGGGGGCGCCGCGCGCGGCGGAGCCGCCCGCCGAGCCGGTCACCGAGGCGGTGCCGGTGATGCGCGCGTCCGAGCAGGACGGTGAGATGGAGCGGCTCCTGCACGACGGCGAGCGGCTGACCAGGGAGCTCCTGCGGGAGATCCACACCGCCCTGGGCCTGGTGAACGAGCGGACGGCCGGGCGGAGTTGAGCGTGCCGGCGGGCGTGGCCGGCAGGTGGCTGCATTCGCGCGAGGAGGACACGGCGAGCGCGGAGGTGTACCGCCGCGAGGACCACCCGTTCCCGCCCGCGCGGCGGCCGCGGCACGGGCTGGAGTTCCGGGCGGACGGAACGTTCGTGGAACTGCGCCCGGGCCCGGACGACCGGCCGCGCGAGGCCGCCGGACGCTGGGAGGACGCGGGGGCGGGCGTCCTCCGCGCCGCCTTCCCCGACGGCCGCCTGCGGGTGCTGTCGTGGAGCGGCGACAGGCTCCTGCTCGCCCGCGCCCGGGCGCCGTCGGACGATCCCGACCTGCCGCCGAGCGAACCGGGCGCGCCGGGCGAACCGGGCGCGGGCGGTCCTGAGCCGGGAGAGGAGGCGACGTGATCCCCGATCCGGCGGAGTTCGTCGGACCGGACCGCGGGCCCGGGGACGGTTCCGCGGGCGAGCCCCCGCAGGCGTCCGGGCTGCACCGGCTCGGCAAGATCTTCGGCACCGTGGTCGCGCCGACGTCGCTGGTGACCGCCCTGCTCTACTACTTCGGCTGGTCCCACGCCGCCTGGTACTTCGAGCACTTCGGGGTGGAGTCCTCGGTGCTCGGGCTCGGGACCGTCGACTACCTGTTCCGCAGCGTGGACGCGATCTTCGTTCCGGTCACGCTGTCCGCGCTGGCGGGGCTGCTCGCGCTGTGGGCGCGGGCGGTGATCCGGTGGCGGATCCGGCAGGGCAGCTCGCGCCGGATCGTCCGCGCCGTGATCTGCGTGCTGGCGGGGGTCGGGATCCTGCTCACCCTCGGCGGCATCGTCAGCGTCTTCCGCCCGACGGTGCTCACCGAGCATCTGCTGCTCGCCCCGCTGAGCCTCACGCTGGGCCCGCCGCTGATCGCCTACGCCAACGGGCTGCGGCGCCCTCGCGGCGCCCGCCGGTCCGCGGGCACGACGACGGCCGTCACCGAGTGGGCGATCGTGTTCACGCTGGTGGCGATCGGTCTGTTCTGGGCCGCGGGCGAGTACTCCGCGGCCGTGGGCACCTCGCAGGCCCGCAGGTTCGCGCAGAACCTGCCGGCGCTGCCCGCGGCCGTCGTCTACAGCGAGCGTGCGCTGAGCCTGAACGTGCCCGGAGTCACCGAGACGCGCTGCCACAACAAGGAGGCCGCGTTCCAATACCGGTACGACGGGCTCGTACTGATGCTCCGCGCCACCGACCAGTACCTGCTCGTTCCGCGGGAGTGGACGGAGGCGGGGGCGGTGGCCGTCCTGCTGCCGCGCACCGAGGCGGTCAGGCTGGAATTCGTTCCCGCGAACGCCCGCGCCGCCGCGCCGGGTCCTAGCTGCTGAGGGCCGCTAAGGGCTGCTGAAGACTGCTGACGACTTCCCCGCTGGGGACTTTCTGAAATAGTTGCGTTGCGGGCCGAACGATTCCATGACGTGTCCCGGGTTTGGCTCTCCTCGACCTGTCTCCTGCTTGGCTGGAAGGAGACCGAGAGAAGCACCAGAGAAGAGGGAGGCGTCATGCCTGCTCCACCATTCAAGCCGCCGATGATGAAACACCCGCCCGGTACGAGCGGCCCGGCCGTGAGGGAATGGCAGAGGCAGCTGAGGGAACGCGGATGGAACATCGTCGCCGACGGCCACTACGGCCCGATCAGCAAGCGGATCTGCACGAACTTCCAGCGGGAGCACGAGCTGGCCGTCGACGGGATCGTCGGCCCGAACACCTGGAAGGCCGCCTGGGAGGCACCCGCCACGATGCCGCCCCACGCTCCCGATGTGATCCTGCACTTCGGCTCCACCGGCGAGCACGTCCTCGCCTGGGAGCGCCAGGTCGACAGCAGGGGCTGGCGGATCGCCGCCGTCGACGGCGCCTTCGACGCCGCGACCGAGACCGCCTGCAAGGCGCTGCAGGAGTTCAAGGGCCTCCCCGTCACCGGGCGGGTCGACTATGACACCTGGTGCGCCGCCTGGCGGGAGAAGGTGCCGGTGGCGGCGTCGTGAGGCGCGCCCCCGCCCCTCCGGGGACTCCTCAGAGGACGAGGTCCTCGGGGCTGACGACCTCGCGGGGCGCGGGGACGGCCTCCAGCCGTTCGAGCGGATCGGCCTGGACGTGCGTGTCGACGTTCAGGCCGGTCAGCTCGGCGATGCGGCGGACCGGCACCTGGTAGGTCCGGTACGCCCCGTACGAGAAGGCCTCCTCGCCGGCGAGATCGGCGATCAGGGCCGCCTGGCTGAGCAGGTAGCCCGTCACCGAGAGCGCGCCCGAGGCCCCGGTCATCGCGACGATCTTCCAGAACTGGCGGGGCAGCAGGACGCCCCGGTAGACGTCGTCGTCGGGCGCCAGGACCGGGCCGGTGAACACGCTGACGGCGAGGTCGTGGTTGTCGGCGCTGTTGAGGACGTAGTCCTCCAGCCCGAGCCACAGCGTCCGGCCGGCGTTGAAGGCGTGGTGCTGCGGCGTGGCGTTGGTGAAGTGGAAGGTGTCGTCGTTGGCGGCCAGTGCCTGGGACTCGGTGCCCCAGGCGGGATCGAGCCGGCGGACCAGGTGGCCGCGGTCCAGATCGTTGTCCTCGTAGACCCTCTCGCCGGTCTGCTCGCCGGCGGGCAGCCGGGGATCGAGGATCCAGCGGTCGCTCTCGCGGCGGGGGCGCCGCGCGAGGCGGCCGTCGATGTTGCAGGCGGTGAACATCGCCAGCGCGCGCCGCCGGTGCATGACGACGCTGAAGTGGTGGTAGCGAAGCTCCGCGGAGGCGACCGCGGCCAGCTCGGGCGATGGTACGGGGAGCGGCAGCGGGCTCGCCAGGAAGGCGGGATCGTAGCCCTCCCGGCGGCTGTAGTCCGGATCGATCGCCTCAGGTTCGCGCGGGCCCGCCGGCCGTACCGTGACCTCCAGCGGGACCGAGACCGTGACCGTCCGCTCCGCCGCGGCGGCCGGTGCCGGTGACGGCGCCGCCGCCGGCGCGGGTGCGGGCGCAGTGGGCGGTTCCGTGGCCGGGCCCACCGGTGCGGACTGGAGGGAGACGGCCTGCTCGGTCCGCGCGGGCGCGAAGAGCTCGTCGACGAGCGCGCGCTGGGCGTCCGGCAGCGGGGCCTCGCGCACCAGCCGGCAGATCCTGCTGATGCGGATGCCCTCGTTGACGAAGCCGCCGGTCTCCTCGCGCTCCGGCACCGGGACGCTCGCGTGGTGCAGCGCGACGACCTCCCACTGGTCGTTGAACACCGGTGAGCCGGACGAGCCGGGCTCGGTGTCGGCGGCGTAGTGCAGGAACAGCTCGGGGATGTCGACGATCCGGTTCTCCCGCAGCGCGACCTGCTTCTTGTCGCCGCGCGGGTGCTGGACGATCGTGACGAACTCCCCGATGATCGCCTTGCCCTCCGCCTCGATCAGCCGGTTGAACCCGAACGCCGCCAGCTCGTGGGCGGGGGCGCGCACGGCGACCAGGGCGAAGTCGAGTTCGGCGTCGGCGAGGAAGAACCGGTCGGGATCGAGCGGGTACGCGGTCGTGGCCAGCGGGCGGCCGTCCGCACCGTCCTGGTAGTTGAACTCGATCAGGCTGGTGCGGGCCGTGCCGGCGTCGGGGAGCACGTGGTGGTTGGTCAGCAGCAGGGCCGGGGACACCAGCGAGCCGGTCCCGTACCCGGCGGGCCTGCCGCCGTCGTCCCGGATGTCCACCCGCCCGACGGTGCGCGCCGCGGCGACCCCGGCGTCCAGGTAGCGCACGCCCACGTAGTCCACGGTGTTGATGATCTTCTCCAGCCGCGTCCCGGGCACCGCGCCGCCGGGCTCGCGCAGGGAGCCGTCACCGTAGAACCGGCTGAGCCGGTCGACCCGCTTGGCGATCCGCTCGGCGGTGTCGGCCGCCGCCACGCCGCCCGGCGATGCCAGCACGCTCTCGTTCCCGCGGCGTTCGGGGACGCGTTCGGCCACGCGGCGCGCGGCCGCGTCCCGCTGGTGCTCCTGCTCCCGCTCCTGCAAATAGAATTCCATTCTTATTCACCTCGGTCGCGATATAAGAGCTGAATCGCCTACATCTCTCAATTACTTCGGATTTCGCCGGTTTTCGCCAGTGTCGGGTTGTGCTCTTTACCCCGGACCGAGAAACGTTTGACGTGAGCCGACGAGGCGGAGGTGAGATCCCATGACGGGGACGGCTCAGCGCGAACGGCCCGCACCGGCCCTCGAAACGCCGCGCCCGCGAGCGCGCCGGGAACGGCGTGCGCGCCGGGAACGGCGTGCGCGCGCCGGGCCGGTCCTGGCGCGCCTGCACCAGCGGGCAGCACTGCTGCTGGACCGCACGGTGGGATGGCACCGCCTGCCGACACCGCTCGGCCTGCTGGTCCTGGTCGGGCTCCGCGACGTCCTGCGCCGGGAGAACCTCTTCGACACCGAGACGCTGCCCGCCACCGGCCGCCCTCCGGTGCGCCCGGCCGCGCCGGCGGACCGCGCCGCCCGGAGCCCGGACGGCTCGCACAACCACCCCGACGACCCGCGGATGGGCATGGCCGGCGCCCGGTTCGGGCGCAACGTGCCGCCGGCGGCGACCTTCCCCGACCCGCCGTCCACGATCATGTCGCCGAACCCCCGCGAGATCAGCCGCCGGCTGCTGACCCGTACCGAACTGATCCCGGCCACATCGGTGAACGCGCTGGTCGCCGCCTGGTTGCAGTTCATGATCCGGGACTGGTTCGGCCACGGCACCGGCCCGTCCGAGGACCCCTGGACCATCCCGCTCGCCCCCGGCGACCCGTGGCCCGCACCGCCGTTGACGCTGCCGCGGACCCGTCCCGACCCGACCATGCCGGCCGGCGCCGCCCCGCCGACGTGGGCGAACACCGAGACCCACTGGTGGGACGCGTCCCAGCTCTACGGCTCGGGGATCGAGGCCCAGCGCCGGATCAGGTCCGGGCAGGGCGGCAGGCTCCGCGTCACGCCGGACGGGCTGCCGTGGCGGCCCACCGACCCGGCGTCCGATCCGGCGCGGGTGCCCGGCTTCTGGGCCGGGATCCTGCTGATGCAGACGCTGTTCGTCCTGGAGCACAACGCGATCTGCGACCGGCTCCGCGCCGAGCATCCCACCTGGGGCGACGAGGAGCTGTTCCAGCGGGCCAGGCTGATCAACGCGGCGCTGATCGCCAAGATCCACACCACCGAGTGGACGCCCGCGGTGATCAGCCATCCCACGACCCGGCTCGGCATGCGCGCCAACTGGTGGGGCCTGGCGGGAGAGCGGGCGCACCGCCTGTTCGGCCGGATCGGGGAAGGCGAGCTCATCAGCGGCATCCCGGGTTCGCGGACCCGGCTCGACGGCGTCCCGTTCTCGCTCACCGAGGAGTTCGTGGCGGTCTACCGCATGCACCCGCTGGTGCCCGACGACTTCCCGCTGCGCTCCCCGGACGATGAGGGCGCGGCGCCCGAGACCCTCACCCTGCGCGACCTGGCGGGCCCGGCCGCCGTGGACGTGGCCCGCGGGCACGGCATCGCGAACCTGCTGTACTCGTTCGGGACGATCCACCCCGGCCTGGTCACGCTGCACAACTTCCCGCGCTTCCTGCAGGAGTTCGCGCGGCCGGACGGGATCATGCAGGACCTGGCCGCCACCGACATCCTGCGCACCCGCGAGCTGGGCGTACCGCGCTACAACGAGTTCCGGAGACTGCTGCGGCTCCCGCCCGCCCGGAGCTTCCGCGGCCTCACCGGCGACGAGGCCACCGCCCGCGAGATCGAGGCGGTCTACGACGGCGACATCGAGCGCGTCGACCTCATGATCGGTATGTACGCCGAGCGGCGGCCCCAGGGCTTCGCGTTCAGCGACACCGCGTTCCGGGTCTTCCTCCTGATGGCCACGCGCCGCCTCAACGCCGACCGGTTCTTCACCGACGCCTACCGGCCCGAGGTCTACACCCCCGAGGGAATGGCGTGGATCGCCGACAACACCATGCTGTCGGTGCTCCTGCGCCACTATCCCGAACTGCGGCCCGCACTGGTCGGCTCCGCCAACGCATTCACACCGTGGGCCCGCGTGACAGGGCGGACGGCACCATGACGGCGACCGTCGTGTTCGTGCACGGCCGCGCCCAGGAGTTCCGCATCCCGGACGAAATGGCCCGCGAATGGCTGGCCGGCCTCAACGCCGGCCTCACCAAAGCGGGGCTGCCCACGCTCGCCCCCGAACGGGTGGTGCTGCCGTTCTACGGCAACATCCTCTACCAGGCCGCCACGCTCCCGGGCGCCGACCGGCCCCACCTGGAGGGCCTCCCGGCCGATCCCGACACGCCGGGCCCGCTGCATCCGTACCTGCCCGCCGACGTGGGGGAGATCGAGCGGCGGCTCGTCGCCGACATGGGGGCCGTCCTGGAACTGGAGGCCGCCGAACCCGAGCTGTTCGGCTGGACGCCGGACCGGCTGCTGTCCTGGGACGCGACCCGCCGGCTCCTGCTGGCGATCGCCGAACGGACCCGGGCCGACCAGGAGATCATCACCGCCCACCTGCGCGACGTCGCGGTCTACCTCACCCGGGCCCGCGACGAGGTGCTGGACGCGGTCCGCCGCGACGTGCCCGCGTCCGGCCCGCTGGTGCTGGTCACCCACAGCCTGGGCACCGTGGTCGGCCGTGACCTGCTCGACGAGCCGGCCGTACGGGACCGTACCCGAGCGTGGATCACTGCCGGCTCCCCGCTCGGCCTGGAGGCGGTGCAGCGCAACCTGCGCCCGCCCGGGACCCGGCATCCCGGCCCCACCGTGGAGTGGACCAGCGCGTACGACGTCCGCGACATCGTGGCGCTGGGCCACCCGCTGCGCCCGATCTACGGCGATCCCCTCACCGATGTGCGGGTTGAGAACGGGGACCGGCCGCACGCCATCGAGCGCTACCTCGCGCACGCCGAGGTCGCGGCACCCATCGGCCGCGCGCTCGGCTGAGCGTCCCGGGCGTTCACGGCTTGCCGGTCTCCGGCCCGGGCGCGGGCCCGCCCGGCCCGCGGATGCCGTCCAGGACGTCCTGGCCCCGCCGGTCCACGAACTTGGTGAACAGCTCCTGCGAGTAGCCGAAGATGATGGCCCAGCCGATGATCTGCGCCGACGAGTCCAGGGCGCTCAGCCCGGGCACGAAACCGCCGCGCATCAGGAGCAGTCCCAGTACCGCGGTCAGCGCGCCCGTGGGCAGCTTCAGCATGGCCAGCGCGACCGGGATGCCGAACACCGTCGAGGTGCCCCTGATCCTGCGCAGCGCCGACGCCGCCGCGACCCCGGCCGCCACCAGCCCGGCGAACTCCACGACGATGTAGTCCCGGTGCGACACGACGCTCGCGGTCTCCCGGCCCAGGTCGCGCTCGGCGACGGGCTCCGCCGACTCACCGGTCGGGCAGACCACCCCGAACCTCGGCTGGCCCCCCGCCTCCGGGGCGGCCTGCTGGAAGCACAGCGGCACCGTCGTCTTGAACACGGCCGACAGCACCGCGACGGCCAGCGCCAGCGCGAACAGGAAGGCGGCCACCCAGCGCACGATGACGACGAAGCTCCCGGCACGCAGCCGCTCGCGCAGCTCGGCCTGGCGCGCCGCGTTCACCGCGCCGACGATCGCCGCCCGCTGCGACGGCCGCAGATCGAAGGGCTGCCCCGCCTCCCGCGCGGCACGCATGTCGCGCGCCAGCCCCTCCACGGCCGTCCGGCGCTCGTCCCCGGCCGCCAGATGCTCCTTGACGACCGCGAGCATCCCCGGCAGATGCGCCTCGACCTCGGCGGGCGCGAGCGTCCGCAGCCACAGCGACCGCGCGGTGTCGAGGTGCACCTGCGCCGTCGTCACATGGGACGCCGACGCGGCCCGGCGATGCGTGTCGAAGTCGATGACGCCGCGGGCCCGGTCCAGCTCCTCGCGCGCACCGTCCAGCAGATCGGCGCCGCCCGCCCCGTCCGGCACGGCGTCCAGGAGAGCGCGCAGCTCGCACGCCTGCGCGCGGATCTCCTCGCAGAGCACCCACGAGCCCCGCTCCCGCCTCCACTCGGCGTACTTCCTCACCAGCGTCCCCGGCCCTCGACGACACGCGACGCCGCAGCGTACGACGCCGAACCGGCGAGAACGCGCCCGCATCACGAGCGACTGGCCAAGCCTTTGCCTTTCCGGCCCTCCAGCATGAGGCCGTGCGCGCAGCCGCTGTCCGTGGAACGTGCGGCGCGCGACGTTCGTCGTCGCGGCCCTGGGTGCCGTGGCCACCGGTGCCAACGCCACCACGGCCCAGGCGGCCCGGCACCTGCGACTGACGCCATCTGCGTAGCGCACGCGGCTCGCGTGCGAAGCGGAGCTCCTCGGTCGCCGTTCCGGGCGAACCCGGGCGGCGTTCCTCAGGAGGGTGCGGGCGCGCTCGCGAGAGGGCGCAGCCTGTCACTGACCACCGCCCAGTCCAGCGCGCGCAGCAGGACGGTGTGACCGGTGTCGGTCGCGGTGACGGGACAGTTGTCAGTGCCGTTCAGCGTGCCCGGGATGGTCAGGGTGCGCACCACTCGTCCGGTGCGGGCCTCGCGGACGGTCACCTTGTAGTCGCCCTCGTACAGCGGGAACGTGTGGGTGACTCCCGGGGGATCGGTGAAGGCGCATTTCACCTTGCCGATCGGCCCCGAACCCTTGGCCGCCTTGATGCAGGCGAGCAGCTGGACCTCCGCGAGCCTGTCGTCCCGGGTCAGGACGGACGGGTCGTCGCCCCTGTTCGGCCTGATGTCGCCGCTGATGTACGGCCCGCTCTTGCCGAGGAAGCTGACCGCGATGTCGTCCGGCAGATTCCTCCGCATGGTGATCGGCAGGATGAGGTGCGGTCCCGGGCCGGCGAACGGCGGATTCTGGGCGCGCCACGGCCGGTCGGCGCACGCGTCCTCGTTCGGGACGCGGATGACCTCCGTGGGCGACGCCTCGGCGGTCGGCGGCCGGGGACCGCGACGCCGGGGGAGCGCCGGTCGCGCAGGCGGTGAGCGCCGGGAGGACGACGAGGACCGCGACCCGCTTCACTCGCATGGCAAGCCAGACTGGCACATTCGCGCCTCGTGCACGGGCCGCCGCCGCGCTTCGCGCGAGGCCGGAGGGATCAGTCGGCCAGGAACTCCGCGTAGGAGATCTCGCCGTCGGCGTTCTTGTCGGCGGCGGCGATGTAGGCGTCGATCTCCTCGATCGAGCGGGGGTCGCCGGACGCGGCGAGGGCGGCGATGAGCTCGTCCCGGCTGAGGTAGCCGGAACCGTCGGTGTCGAGCGAGCGGAACTCGGCCATGTGGTCGGTGTTGGGATTCTCGTGCTTGCCCATACTCTGCTCCCGTCTTCCGTACCGATCAGCATAGGCGGACCGCTCGGGGACGCCCCGGGCGCACCTCGCCAGGCCTGCGCCGGCTCACCCGGCGTGCATCGGTTCGGAAGCCGGTGTGGTGGCATCGGGCGGTCGATGGAGTAGGTTGGCAACATCCGGTAACGACGAGGTCGCGTCCCGAGGCCGACCGCCACGCCGGGCTCACCCCCGAAGGGGGACGGCATCGTGATCTCGGATCGCGGCGATCGGACGGGCCCGCGCGATGGGCCGATCCTCCTGCCCGCCGCGGGCCACACCGACGGCCGTCGCTTCAACTCGCCCATCATCCTCGCCCACACCAGCCACGCGGCGGTCGGGACGGTCATGGAGTCGGCCGCGGACTCCTCCCTCAGCGATCGGAGTTCGCGATGGCCCTCGACCCACCCGTACCTGTGACGGCCCTGCGCAGCGCCGCCTCACCTCCGCCCGAAGTGAGCATGCCCGCCCACCCGCGTCCCGGCCATACCATCGTCGCGCTGCACGGCGCCCTCGACGCGGACTCGGCCCCGGCACTGCGCACGCACCTCCTGGGTGTGCTGCATCGCAGCGCCCGGCTGCTGATCCTGGATCTGGGAGAGGTGTCGTCCTGCGACGAGGCGGGACTGGCCGTGCTGATCGGGATCCAGCGTCGCGCGACCGGCCTGGGCATCACCCTTCGCCTGGCCTGTCCCCGGCCGCATATCACCATGCTGCTGCACGCCACCGGACTGGAACGCAGCCTCACCGTCCAACACTTCCTCGCCACTTCACCGGCCGCACAGATCACCTTGGCCAGAGCCTGCTGAGCCCGGTGCGTCGACCCAGCGTCCGGATAGGAAATCCCAGCATGCGCGCCATCGACAGGTCCGGCGCAGGACGGAGAGCGCGATCTCACGAAACGGGGCGACGACGGGAGCCGGCGCGATGACGGGCGCGGAGACCACGCCCATCGCGTGGAAGACGGCCAACAGCGCCCGTACCGCCACGGGCCGCCGGCGGCTCGACGCGACCTTCGAGGTGATGACGGCGGTCCTGGAAGGCATCGATCTGACCGCCGCGCTGACGCTGGTCGCCGTCCGTGCCCGCTCCATGGCCGGCGCCCGGCTGGCGTTCATCGTCATGCCCCTCCCGGAGACCGATCTGCTGCGGATCGACATCGCCGTCGGGGCCGGCGCCGACCGGCTCCGGGGCCAGACCTTCCGCAGCGGACGTTCGATCATCGGCCGGGCGTTCAGGACCCGGCGCGCCATGTCCACGCAGATCGCCGTGGGGCAGGCCCTCAGCGATCTGCCGGCCGGTCCCATCCTGCTGCTGCCCTTGGAGACCGGCGAGGCGACCCACGGGGTCCTGGCCGTCCTCGGCGGGCCGGGGGAACGGCCGCTCGACACCCCCACCGCCCGCGAGCTGTTCCGCTTCGCCACGATGTCCGCCACGCTGATCGGCCTGGCCGAGGAGCAGCGCGCGGCCGGCCCGCCCCGTTGACTCATACGTCCCGACCTGCCCCATGGGCCCGTGCGGGCAGGGGTGGCGTGTGCGGTCGAGCCACTTCTCAATTTCACAAGCTCGGAGTAGAGTGAGGTCATCCGGCAACGACGACATCCCCGTCCTGAGGGTGAACCGCCACACCGGCTCACTCCGGCAGGGAAGTGCATGCCGATCTCCGAACCGCCCATCGCCCCGCGCGGCCCCGGCCGGGCCCCGGGCAGGGGGACCGAGTCCGATCTGCTCTGATCGCACCAGCCGCGGGGACGCCGTCCAGCTCGTTCCTGGTGCCCGCCGCGCGCGCCTGCCGCGCCGGCCCGACAGGGCCGGTGCCCACCCACCAGCGATCGGAGATCGCCATGACCACCCTGACGCCCCCTTCGAAGGGCATCGCCACAACCGCCTCGACCTGGTACGCCGCGTACAGCGGGTTCACCTCGGTACGGCGGGCCCAGTCCCATGCCAAGGTCAGCAGTCCCACCCACGGGAGAGCCGGCCACACCATCGTCACCTTGCACGGCGACCTTGACATCGCCACCGCCCCGGCACTGCGCGCGCACCTGCTCGGCGCGCTGCAGCACAGCGCACGGCTGCTGATCCTGGACCTGGGCGAGGTGACCTTCTGCGATGCCGCCGGCCTGGCCGTGCTGACCGACGTCCAGCGCCGCGCCACCGGCTTCGGTGTCGCCGTGCGCCTGGCCAACCCCCGGGCGCAGACCGCCAAGCTGCTGCGCATCACCGGGCTGGACCGCCGCTTCCTCCTCCAGCCGGCCACGCCCGCGGGCCCGACGACGTACCGCGCGCTCTCGAAGAGCCAGGCCGTATGAGGGCCTGACACCCGGTAGGAACGGGTCGCGGGGGACAGGGGTCAGTCCGCGGGGGTGCGGTCGATGAGGTGGCCGTTCTTCCAGATGGCGGCGATGGCGCGCAGGTCGGTGATGTCGGTGGTGGGGTCGCCGTCCACCAGGAGCAGGTCCGCGCGGAGGCCGGGGGCGATGCGGCCGCGGTCCGCCAGCCCGAAACGGCGGGCCGGCTCCGCGGTGGCCGCGGCCAGGGCCGCGGCCGGGCTCAGACCGGCGCGGACGAGGTGCTCGACCTCGATCAGCATGCTGGCGCCGCCGACGTTGGCGCGTATCGGCGCGTCGGTGCCGGCCAGGATCGGTACGCCCGCCGTGTGTAGCCGCCCGACGTTGGCCGAGCCGATCCCCAGGAAGTCGGGGCGGCCCGGCCGGTCCGGGGGCTCCTGCTGGAGCAGGTACCGCTGCGTCGCGCTGAGCCAGGGCTCGACCCGATCATCGGCGAGGAGCCGCTCGGCGCCGTGACCCCAGTCGACGACGCTCAGGGTCGGGATGACGAACGCGCCGGCGCGACGGAACTCGGCGATGTCCTCGGCGGTCGCGTGGACGTCCCAGAAGGCGTGCGCGAGGCCGTCGGCACCGGCCCGGACGGCGGCCAGCGCGAGCCGGAGCTTCTCGGCGTGCACCACCGCGCGGCGCCGGTGCCGGTGCGCGGCGGCGATCACGCGCCGGACCTGCTCGCCGGTCAGCGTCGGCAGCGACGGCCTCGGCGGCGGACCGCCGTCCTCCAGGATCACCTTGATGAAGTCCGAGCCCTCGGCGACCCGGTCGGCGACGAACCGTTCGATGTCGGTGCCCTCCGTCACGCGCGGGAAGTCGTGGCCGGGCTGGAGGGGATGCCCGCCCGGCACGGTGACGCCGGCCCCCGCGGACCACAGGTCCGCCCGCTCGGACGGACCGGTCGAGCGGCGCCGCCGGCGGGCGTCCGGCAGCGCCGCCGGGTCGCCGAACATCTCCAGCTCGGTGGTGACCCCGAAACGCACCGAGTCGGCGAGGCTGCCGTCGAAGGTGTGGACGTGGCAGTCGATGAGCCCGGGCAGCAGCGTCCGGCCGCCGCCGTCGTAGACCCGGGCGGACCGGGGCGCCGGCCCGCCGTTGAACGCCGCGATGCGCCCGCCGGCGACCAGTACGGAGCCGCGACCCCGCGTCCGGCGGCCGTCGAAGACGCGCACGTCGCGGATGAGCCAGGTGCCGCCGTGTTGCGCGGCCGCGGCCGCACGGGGTGCCGAAGCGGCGGCGGCGACGGCCAGTCCGGAGGTCAGTGACAGGAAGCGGCGGCGCGGTGTCCGGTACGTCATGCCGGTGACCGTACGGATTCCCGAAGCACCTGGTAACCGCCAAACGTCGCCCCTGGAACGACCTAAGTCGGCGCTTCTCCAGCCACTCGGACGTGGGAAATCGCGTTGCGGGCGGTCACGGCATGAACGATGATCCGGCACATGACGGACGATCGTGATCGCCTGAGGGCGCTGCTGCCGTCGTGGGAGGCGCGCCCCCGGGCCGCGGCCGTCGCGGGGGAACTGGCGGGCGTTCCGGCCGTCGCGATCGCCGATCTCGTGCTCGACGACGACGAGCCGTTCTGGCGCCGGGAGAGCTGCGCGCAGGCGCTGGTGGGCCGGGTGCCCGCCGAGCGCGCCACGGCACTCGTGGCCCACGTGTGCGACAACGAGGTCGGCTACAAGGTGGGCAGGGCTCTGGTCGCCGCGCTGGACGTGCCCGGCGGGCCGTACTCCGGCACGCTCCGGACCCGCGCGCTGGAACGGGGCAATTACTACGTCGCGGAGCTACTGGGGGCGCGGGCCCTGCTGGACGCCGCGTCCTCGGGCGACGCCACGGCGCTCGGCCTTCTCGCCGTCATGGCCTCGTCCCCCTGGAGGCACTTGCGGGTGTCGGGGGAGGAGGCGATCGACGAGTTGATCGAACGGCGCGGCCTGCCGGCCCTCCTCGCGATGCTCGGGACCGATTCGCCGGAGGGCCTCGCGCGTACCGGCACCCGCCCGGCGGAACGGCTGCTCGGGCTCCGTCTCGTGTGGCGGGCGGGCGGCGACATAGCCCCCTCCCTCGGCGACGAGTCCGCCCTCGTGAGCCGGAGGGCCTACGACCTGCTGATCGCCGGCTACGGCGAGGACGCGCCGCTGCTGGCGATGGTGGAGGAAGGCCGTCCGGGGTTCCTGTGGGCGCTGCCGATCCTGCACGAGCGCGGCCATGGCATCCGTCCGATGTGGAAGCGGCTCGGTTCGCCCCGGGTCGAGGTCCCCGGGGTGCCGCCGGACATGCGGGAGGCGATCGTCCGGGAGTACACGCCCGGCCAGACCGGCACCGATCCGCTGTGGCTGATCGAGGCCGCCCTCCTCGATCCGCCGCCTTCACCGGACGAGGCGCGCGAGAGCCAGGACGAAAGGCTGCGCGCGGCGTGCGCCGCCCTTGCCGGCGCGGGCCTCGACCCGCAGGAACCGGTCCCCGTGGGCAGGCACATGCACTCGGGGAACGGGACGTACCACGTCATCTCCACCGATGCCGGCACGGTCTGGGTGAGCACGCTCGGCCCCTACGTCGCCGTACCGGACGACGCCCGCGCCGCGTCGGCCCTCCGCGACGCGGGCTTCCTGCGCGTCGACGGCGAACTCGCCGATACCACCTTCACCGGCCTGGCCGTCTACTTCTTCGGCTCCCGCGACCCATTGACGGTCCGCGACCTGGTGTTCTACTGGCAGGACTGAACCCGCTCGCCGCTCCGATGGGGACGGCGGCGGCGGTCGGCATGCTGCCGGTCGCCAAGGCGGCCGCGAGTACCGCGACGACAGTGAGGACGGCGAAGAGCGCGGGGTAGCCGCCGAGGCCGCCGGCCAGTGCGGCACCGGCCCAGGGCGCGATCGCGCCCGCGATGGTGATGGGGGCGGCGAGGACGCCTGAAAGGGTGCCGTAGGCGGTGGCTCCCCAGCGGTCGGTGACGGCCGTCGCCTGGAGGAGGGTGGCGATGCCACGGGTCGTGCCGGCCAGGACGGCGACGGCGACCAGGAGGGCGACCGGGCCGGGAACGGCCGCGAGTGCGGCGGTGGTGACGGCCGACAGGGCCAGGATCAGGACGGTGCGGGAACGTACACCGGTGCGCCGGACCAGCGGGCCGTAGCCGAGGCGGCCGGCGACCTGGCCGACGCCGCCGAGCCCGAGGGCCCAGGCGGCGGTGGTGGCGTCGGCACCGCGGGAGATGAGCAGCGGGATGAGGTTGATCATCACGGCGTACATCGCGAACGTGCCTAGCGTGAGCCCGGCGGTGAGCAGCAGGAACGGGCGGCTGGTGATGACGGCCCTCACCGTGGCCGGTCGGCCTGCCATTGGGCGGGCCGCATCTCGGCGTTCGTCGGATGCGTGCTCGCGGATGCCGGGCCAGGGGCGGCGGAGCGCGATGGCGTGCAGCGGGATGGTGACGATGGCCAATATGGCGGCGAGGGCGAGGTAGACACTGCGCCAAGACATGTGGGAGGCCAGGGTGTCGGTGAGGGGAGCGAAGACGGTGCTGGCCAGGCCGGCGACCAGCGTGAGGGTGGTCAGCGCCCGGACATGGCCGGGGCCGTAGTACCGGGTGAGGGCGGCGAAGGCGGGCTGGTAGAGGACGGCGGTCATGGCGGCGCCCGCGAGGACCCAGGCGGCGCTGAACCACCACAGGTTGGGCGCGGTGGCCAGGCCGATGACCGCGATGACCGCCGCGATGGAGCCGGTGGTCATGATGGCGTGCGGGCCGCGCCGGTCCAGGAGGCGTCCGAGCGGGATCCCGCCGAGGGCGGCCAGGACGAGCGCGGCCGAGAAGGCGGCGGTGATCGCGGCGGTGGACCAGCCGGTGTCGGCGGTGATGGCGGGGGCCAGGACCGGAAAGGCGTAGTAGAGCACGCCCCAGCTGGTGATCTCGGTGACGCACAACGCGGCGAGGACGGTGCGCAGGCTGGTGGCGCTGCCGGAGCGGGCGCTGGGAGCGGTACCGGCGGCCGGGTCGGCCGCCGGTACCGAGGCGGGGGTGTCGTGGCCCACGCGTGTCAGGCGTCCGCGCGTTCGGTGTCGCCGGAGTAGCCGT
This sequence comes from Spirillospora sp. NPDC029432, assembly GCF_040703975.1. Classification (NCBI taxonomy): domain Bacteria; kingdom Bacillati; phylum Actinomycetota; class Actinomycetes; order Streptosporangiales; family Thermomonosporaceae; genus Spirillospora; species Spirillospora sp. NPDC029432. The sequence continues at coordinate 832 of NZ_JBEZWH010000020.1, read as the reverse complement.
GCTCGTGGCCGGTGGCGAACCCCAGGCGCGGGGCGCCGTCACCGGCGGTCGCGCCGGCGGTGACCGGGGTCCCCAGCGTGAGCGGCTGCGGCGCGCCGGAGCCGCAGCAGGACGCGCTGTCCGACTCGTCCGCCGATGGGAGTTCGGTCGCGGGTGCGGTGGAGCAGGAGCTTCCGCAGCCGTCGGCCTCGTCCTCGGTGGCCAGGTCGGTGGAGCAGACGCCGGTTTCGGGCAGGTCGAGTTGGACGGTGTCGGCGGCGGTGCGGTCGCCGGCGAGGGCGGCGGTGATGGAGCGGACCTGCTCGTACCCGGTGGCCATCAGGAACGTGGGCGCGCGGCCGTAGCTTTTCATCCCGGCGATGTAGAGGCCGGTTTCGGGGTGGGCGAGGTCACGTTCGCCGTGTGGGGGGACGGTGCCGCAGGAGTGGAAGTTGGGGTCGATCAGTGGGGCGAGCTTGACCGGGGCCTCGGTGGCGGGGTCGAGCTCGGTGCGGACTTCGCGGAGCATGTCCAGGTCGGGTCGGAAGCCGGTGGCGGCGACGATGGTGTCGGCGTTCACGGTCTGCTCGCCGGTGGGGGTGGTGCCGGTGACCTGCACCGTTCCGGTGGTGGGGGTGGTGAGGCGGGTGATGGTGAACGAGCGGATCAGTTCGATCTGGCCGGAGTTGACGGCCTGCTTCAGGCGTGTGCCGAGGGCGCCGCGGGCGGGCAGGCCGTCGGTGTCGCCGCCGCCGTAGAGGCGGGTGGCCGAGGTGTCGCGTACGGCCCAGGTGATGCGGGTGCCGGGTGCTTGTTCGGCGAGTTGGGTGAGGGTGAGCAGGGTGTTGGCGGC